>NZ_NXLN01000003.1:0-128705 GCF_003364135.1 Helicobacter sp. MIT 01-3238 | reverse complement strand
GCGATTTCATCGCGCAGTCTTGCTGCTTCTTCAAATTCTAGATTTTTTGCCGCTGCAAGCATTTGCTTTTTTAGCTCTTTTATTATGGATTCTCGCTCGCTTTTTGGGATTTTTGCACCCTTTTTGCGCCCGCTTTCATAGAGCTGGGATAGTCCGCTTGACTCGATTTTTAGCTCTTGCTCGACATTGCGCGAGACACTTTTTGGCACGATATTGTGCGCCTTATTAAACGCCTCTTGCTTTGCCCTGCGATAGTTAGTGATTTCAAATGCCCGCTTCATCGAGCCCGTGATAGTAAGCTCCCCAATGTTATCCTCAATGTTAATTGTTATATTGTAAAAAACTATTGACTCATTTAATATTTTTATAATATAATACATTACAATAATATTAAATGAGGAAAAAGACTATGACTATGAAGACAGAAAATACTATTGTTGCAGTCAATCAATGGAATGCCAACTTTAGTCAAACAATACAAAAAGAGTTGGTTCATAAAGACTTTTTAAGTGAAGTGTTTTTAACAGATTCAAAACAAATAACAAGTGATTGTTTTTTGATAAGTGCCCTATTACCAAAAACACATTTTTACTACAATGATGTATTTAGTCATTTTCAACAATCTTATGATAGTGCTCTTATTTTGGAAGTTTGTAGGCAGGTTTCAATCTATGTAGCACATATTTTTTATGGCGTTTCTTTTGATTCTAAATTTATATTTGATAGTGCAGATTTTGAGCAGTATATCGGACATAATACATACACTAATGATATAAATGACTATAAGGTAATTATTCATTCAAAAGTAATAGATAAGAAAGTAAAGAAAAATGCTTTATGTGGGCTTGAAATTGATATGAATATATACATAAATTCAAAACTATATGGTTTTAAATCAATGAAGTTTTCTTGGATTACTCCTAGAATGTGGCATAAACTTAGATATGCTTCACAAAAACACAATCACATTATGCAGAAAACAAAACAAATTTCAAAAGAGGTTGTTTGTAAGGAAAACATTCTAAATGTTGTAATTGGTGATTTTACGGAAAGAGCAAATATTTTCCAAGCAACAATCATTGCAAATCAAAATCACCCAGCTTTTTTTGACCATCCTTTAGACCACATATCAGGTATTCTAATTATAGAGGCTATAAAACAGTTTGCATTGGCAGTATGTTCCAATATATGTAATTGCAAATCAACAGAATTACAATTCAAAAGTATAAAAGTAGAATTTAAAAATTTTTGTGAATTTTATAATCTAAATATTTGTTACTTACCTAAAGAAAATATATGTGTAAAAGACAACGAAATATCAATGGATATACGCATTAAAACCGCAGACTCTAATGAAAGTGTTTTATCTAAAGTAACATTTATAAAATTTGGTAAAATCAATGATTAAATGTGTTTGGTTTGATTTTGGTGGAGTTTTATCTCCACCAATAGAGCAAATTTTTGATGTATATTATCAAAAAACAGGTATCCCATCTAAACATTTAAAAGAAGCTATGATAAGCGTTGCTAATGAGTTAGGTATGCCTATGCTTGCTCCAATAGAAAATGCCAAGATAACACAAAATGAATGGGGTATTAGGGTAAGAGAATCTTTGCAAAAAAAATACCCAAAGTTAGATACAACAAAGGCTGATTTAGAAAATTTTGGCAAACAATGGTTTAGCGGAATACAGTCAAACAAGACAATGGTGTGGCTTTTTAAAGAAATAAAAAAACAAGGGTTTATGGTAGGAATTCTCACAAACAATGTGGCTGAATGGGAAACTTATTGGAAAAAAATGATTCAACTTGATGATTATGCAGATTTTATTGTGGATTCCTGTAAGGTTGGTTGCAGAAAACCTGATAACGAAATTTTTGAAATAGCACAAAAAATAAGCAAGACCAAACCTTATGAAAATATTTTGATTGATGATGTTACAGAAAATTGTTTGGGGGCAAATAAAATTGGTTGGGAGAGTATCCAATTTTTGACCAATAAACAAACAATTATTGAGCTACAAAAAAAAATCAATTTTGATTTTCCTCTAATAACTGAAATACAAAATTATGATTTTACGCCAACATACAAAGTAATTTCAAAAGCAAAAAGACATACACCAGAGATTATAGAAATTCTTAGCGGACACAAAGTTTTGCATTTAACTGATTATGATGATGTAAGAAATATTTTATCAAACAAATTTTGTATTAGAAAACCATTAAATCAACCAAATCAGGCAAGTATTTTACCCACGCTAACCCCTGATGAATTGTTGCTAAATTTAGATGGGTTAGAACACGACAGAATGAAAAAATTTGCTATGAATGGTTATCTACCTGCAAAGCTAGATTTTTTTAAGCACAAGATGATGGGCATAATTGATAAACACCTAAAAAATGTTGCAAAATTAAATACTTTTGATTTATTTGAAACTTTAGACGACATTATTATTGAGATAAATTCTGAACTTGTTGGTATTGATATAGCGGACTATAAAAATATATTGAAACCTCTTACAAAAAGTATTCAAATAGCAGACCATAGAACTAGAGATAATCTTATTAAGGATTTTACAAATCTTTATGAATATATTTTAAATTTAATAGCAACAAAAACATTTTTTGATAAAGAAAACATCATAAGCTATTGGATGCAAGAGAGAAACAAAGTAAATCCACCAATAGATGAGAAAGAATTATGTGGATTGTTGCTTGGTTCTATTCTTGGAGGATATCAAAATGTGCTAACTTGCACTTCAAAAATAGTTTATGCAATACTATATTTTCCTATTTTTTGGGAAATCATAAAAACAGAAAATGAAACAATACAAGATGTTATCAATGAATTTTTTAGACTCACTAATTTAGGAACAACTTCTACATTTCCAAGATTTGTTACACAAGACATACAACTTACCAATTGCATTATTCCTAAAAACTCAATAGTGTATGCAAATGTATTTTTAGCAAACAGAGATTCAAATGTGTTTCCAAATCCATTACAAATAAATCCATTTAGAAACTGCAGACAACATTTACAATTTGGTTATGGCAAACATAGTTGTATGGGGAAACATTTAGCTATGTTGGAACTGCAACTTATATTACAAGAATTAGTTAACCAATTGCCAAATATCACACTTGATAAAACAATCCCAATTCAATGGGATAATGGTGTCATATTGCACCGCCCTAAAAATATTCCAATCTTAAACCAAAGGAGACTTCAATGAGTAACACAACCCAACCACAAAATCCACAAAATACGCAAAATAAGCAGACCCCGCAAGCCAATCACACAAAGCAAAATCTTATCTTGCTTACCATTTTGCTTGCCGTGTTTGTCGTGCCTAGCTCGATTTCTGGCACAGCTATTGCGCTAGAGTTTATCGCGCAAAGTTTTAGCGACATTACGCATTCTACCCACACTATCGCTCAAAGCACGCTTAGCCCCACGCACGATACCGCCCAAAGCCAAGCCACTTTTAGCGCACTTTTGCAATGGGTAGTCAATAGCTTCAATCTCTGCTTTGCGACTTTCACGCTTATTTGGGGTGCTTTTGCCGATAGATTTGGTGCGAGGAAATGCCTTATCTTGGGCGTTTTTCTCTACCTCATAGGTTCTGCGCTCTCTGTCCTTAGCTTAAACTTGCTCCTGCTTGATATTGCGCGTGGGATTGCAGGGCTTGGCGGGGCGAGTGTATTTGCGTGCGGTGCGTCTATCTTAGTCAAAACCTTTGATGAAAAGCACCGAGCCAAAGCATTCGCGCTTTTTGGCACTACCGCAGGGCTTGGTATCACGCTTAGCCCCACGATTTCAGGGCTTTTGATTGAGCTTTTTAGTGGCGTTTCTATCGCTTTTTTTGATATTTCGTTTGACATTTCTTGGCGCAGTATTTTTGCCTTTCACTTCATCGTGCTTTTTGCAGTCTTGCTTCTAAGCCCCGTGCTACCCAAAGATAAAAAAGTCACGCAAGATGAGCAAGCAGCAAAGCCCGCTTTTGACGCACTTGGTGCGATTTTGTTTATAGGCTTTTTATTTAGCTTTATGCTTTTTATTACGCGCATTAGCGAGATTTCAAGCCCTACTACACTATGGATTTTAGCCTTTAGCGTTATCGTTGGTGTCATCTTTGGAGCACAGCAGCGATATTTACACGCTCAAGGCAAATTCCCCTTGCTAGATTTTAGCGTGCTAGGCAATGCCAAATTTGTAGGATATATGCTTGTGTGCGTGATTGCTGGGTTTAGCTTTGTGGTGCTTTTGACTTATTTCCCCTCGTTTTTGCAGCGCACATTTGATTTATCCGCTGCACATTCTGGACTTTTTATGCTTTTCCTCACCGCTCCTATGCTCTTTTGCCCCATTATCGCGGGCAAAATTCTAGCAAGCGCAAAAAACGCGAACACACCAAAACTCCTAAGCCTTGCAATGTCGCTAATGATGAGTTTGGGGCTGTTTGTGCTCATTGTAGTTTTGCGATATACAAGTGGGGTGGCACTTTTTGTGGCTTTGGCTTGTGTGCTCCTTGTCATAGGAGTGGGTATGGGCTTGCACGCAGGGGCGATTGACAATCTCGCGCTTAGTAGCGTAGAGTCAGCCAAAAGTGGCTTTGCCGCAGGCGTGCTAAATGGGTTTCGTCTAGGAAGCGAAGCGGTGGGAGTAGCCATATATGGCGCACTAATGGCGTTATTTCTCTCTCAAACGCAATCTAGCCTAGATTTTGCTAGCCAAAATCTCATCAACGCGTTTTCTTACACACTATGGATTTTGGGCGTTTTTTGTGTGATTTTGAGTTTGCTTGTGTGGAGGTTTTTGCGCTATAATGCACCCAAAAATTAAAGGGGCACAATGCAAATCCCATCGCGCTTTAGTATCGCTATCCATATCTGTATGTGTTTAGAGTTTTTTGATGCACATTCAGAGTCAAATACCAAAAAGCCACCAAGCAAAAAAAGGCACTGCAAACCTATGACAGGCGAAGCCCTCGCAGAATCTGTGGGCGCACATAGCGTGATAATCCGCAATATCCTAGCCCAGCTAAAAAGCGCAAATCTCATAGAAACTAGGCGCGGAGGCAGTGGAGCAAGGCTTGCCAAAAGCCCTAGTAAGATAAGCCTGCTAGATATTTTTAACGCCGTGCAATCCACAAAATCTAGCCAAACCCAAGCAAGTGTGGCAAATAGTGGTGCGAAAACACCCACAAAATCTAACCAAAACACCCAAGCAAGCCAAAATCAGCTCTTTAGATTTCATACCAATCCAAACGAGCTATGCCCGCTTGGCAAGCATATTCACGGGATTTTGGATATACGATTTTTACAAGCGCAATCCGTGCTAGAGTCCTACCTCTCAACCGTGCTTCTAAGCGAACTAATAAGCGAACTTGATGAGTTAAGATAGACTGAATTTTTTAATTTTTGGGTTTATAAAATGGGGGATTAAACAAGGAAGTGTGGCTAAACACTGCTAACGCTTTACAATGCCCCTAACACGACACTTACAAAGCTAGCAGTGCTTGCCAAAGAAAATCTCTAAGCGATTTGCCATATTTGCTTTATAGCGACAAATCGCCCTTGAAAGTTTTAGTAGGCTTTAGTAGGGTTGCATTTCACCTTGACTTTTGTAGCGATAGCCATATTTTGTGGCACAGCACTTTGAGAGCTAGATTGGGCAGCAGGGATAGCATAGCTTGCATAATTCCCATCAACCTTAACAAATGTGCCGACTTTTATATCCACAAACCTACCTCTCTCTTTAAACCAACCACAATCATCAAGTTTTATCTTTGTATCAGGCAAAATTTTTACCTCGATAGGACCTGAATAGATAGTATCAACCACTATGGTTTTTTGCTCATCTTTTACTTCGATGACGCTTCCTTTTAGCCAACTATCTGCATATAGACTTGAGCTAACCAAAACAGCACTTAGTGCAACGACAACTTTTCTCTTCATCTGAAGCTCCTTAGAAATAAATTCGCTAAAAGGATTTTGTCTTTTAGCGTGAGGGAATTATGGCTTGTCTATGTGAAACTAAAGTGAATCTTAAACGCGTAGGAATATTTTGCAAGATTTTTTTGCAAATTTTGTTACAAATGGTGGGAGGAGTTTTTGCAAAAAATCGCTTAAAAGTGTGTGGCTGGGGCAAAAAGAGAGATAAAAAAACTTGCTTTAAAATTTTGGATTGTGGATTTTGTTTGTGCTAGATTTTGTGCTTTGTGTGTTTTGTGCTAACGCGTTTTATATCGCTATTGCGCTCTCTCACGCGCCCTTAACAACGCCTTTCACATAGATTTTTTTCACATTGGCTTTTTTACATAGCCTTTATTCTAGCGATTTCATCGCGCAGTCTTGCTGCTTCTTCAAATTCTAGATTTTTTGCCGCTGCAAGCATTTGCTTTTTTAGCTCTTTTATTATGGATTCTCGCTCGCTTTTTGGGATTTTTGCACCCTTTTTGCGCCCGCTTTCATAGAGCTGGGATAGTCCGCTTGACTCGATTTTTAGCTCTTGCTCGACATTGCGCGAGACACTTTTTGGCACGATATTGTGCGCCTTATTAAACGCCTCTTGCTTTGCCCTGCGATAGTTAGTGATTTCAAACGCCCGCTTCATAGAGCCCGTGATAGTAAGCTCCCCGTTTTTGTCTTTGGTGGAGTAGAGGATTACTTTGCCCTCGATATTGCGTGCAGCGCGTCCCATAGTTTGGATTAGGCTTGTTTCACTGCGCAAAAAGCCCTCTTTATCCGCATCCAAAATCGCTATCAAGCTCACTTCGGGCAAGTCTAGCCCCTCGCGCAAAAGATTTATCCCCACTATCACATCAAACTCCCCAAGCCGCAGTGAGCGAATCAAATGATTACGCTCGATAGCGTCTATGTCGCTGTGCATATAGCGTGTCTTTATGCTTAGCTCGGTGTAGTATTTGGTAAGCTCCTCTGCCATTTTTTTGGTAAGCGTGGTGATAAGCACGCGCTGCTTTTTCTCCACACGCGCTTTGATTTCATCGAGCAAATCAAGCACTTGGTTGCCACTATCGCGCACTTCATAGAGCGGGTCAAGTAGCCCTGTGGGGCGGATAATCTGCTCGGCGATATGCTCCGCGCTAAGCTCTACCTCTAGCCTAGCAGGTGTGGCAGAAACGAAAAGAAAATGCGGGGCTTTAGCGATAAACTCCTCAAACATTAGCGGGCGATTATCTAGCGCACTAGGGAGGCGAAATCCATACTCCACAAGCACTTCCTTGCGACTTCTATCCCCCGCATACATTCCGCCAAATTGTGGCAAGCTCGCGTGGGACTCATCGACTATGACAAGGTAGGGCTTTTTCTTTTGCTCAAAATAATCAAGCAAACAATAAGGCGTTTCCCCCGCCTTCTTGCCTGTCAAGTGCCGCGCGTAGTTCTCAATCCCCTTACAAATCCCCGATTCACGAATCATTTCTAAGTCAAACTCCGTGCGCCCCTTTAGTCGCTGATACTCCACCTCTTTGCCCTGTGCTTTAAATTCTGACAAACGCAAATCTAGCTCACGCTCAATGCCATCGATTGCTTCGCTCAAGCGATTTGCCCCCACGATAAATTGATTTGCCGCATACAGCACAAAAGAATCAAGGCTTTTTAGCTTGGTGCGCTCGAGTGCCTCATACACCGCGATTTGCTCCACCTCATCGCCAAAAAACTCTATGCGGATAAACTCGCTCTCATTATACGCAGGGAAAATATCCACCACCTCCCCGCTTACGCGAAATTCCCCCCGCTCAAACGCCGTATCATTGCGCGTATAGCCCATATCCACAAGTTTGATTAAAAACTCCTTTTGATTGCGCGACTCGCCCACTTGTATTTTTTCAATCATTGTGAGATACTCTGCGGGATTGCCTAGCCCGTAGTTTGCGGAGACACTTGCCACCACGATGACATCATCATAAGCTAGAAGCGAAGTAGTCGCGCTTAGACGCAGTCGCTCCAAGTCATCATTTATGCTTGAATCCTTTTCGATAAACAAATCCCTGCGCGGAATGTAGGCTTCGGGCTGGTAGTAATCAAAGTGGCTTATGAAATACTCCACGCGGTTGCGCGGGAAAAAGCCCTTAAACTCGCTATAAAGCTGTGCTGCAAGGGTTTTGTTGTGAGTCATTATGAGTGTTGGCATATTTAGCGTGGCGATGATATTTGCCATAGTGAAAGTTTTGCCACTGCCCGTTACGCCTAGCAGTGTGGCGTATCTCGCGCCATTTTTGAAACTACGCGTGATTTTGTCTATGGCTTGTGGCTGGTCTCCTGCGGGGGAGTAGGGAGATTCTAATTTAAAGGATTCTGTCATTTTGCTACCTTAAAAATAAAAGCGTGGATTATAGCATTAAATTGCGTCTAGATTCTGCTTTCTAGTCTTTGCAAACTCTGCAAGGACTCATTATCTATCTTGCTAAAAGCAAACCATTTTTTACCCAAATCTTTGAGGCTTGCGCCAAAGTGATATATCTCATCATCAATAATTAAAAATCTATCGTGGCTAAGCGCAAATTCTTTTATGATAATGGCATTTTTAAATTGTGCGTTAAATTTATCAATATCAAGTTGCAAGGACTTTGAAATGCTTTTGGTATAAAGTGTGATTTTTGCGTGTGGATTTTTGCTAAAAAGCGTGAGTGTAGTCTCATCAATGTAATTATCCACCAAAATAATGCGCTTTTTTGCCTTTTTGATTAGGCTACTTACAAAGATATGCGACTCATAAATCTGCCCATCATAGAAAATGCCTTGTTTTGGTGGTTCGTTACTTTGGAGGGCTTTGCTTAGTTTGGCTATGCTTTCATCGTGGCTATTTAGTCTTTGCTCTATGCGCTCAAACCGCTCAAAAGGCGTGTTTGCTATGATATGACGCATTTGCGCAAATGTTCTTATGATAAAAAGGCTTGCTTGCGTGGCAATAGGGCTTTTTAGTATAGTAGCTAGCATATAAATGCCCTGCTCGGTAAAAACCTTTGGCATTACTCTTGTTTTTGCAAATTTTGCGGTCGAAATTTTCGACTGCAAAATCTCAAACTCATCACTAGATAGCTTAAAGTAAAAATCTCTAGGGAATTTATCTGTATTGTTTTTCACAGCTTCATTTACACGCTTTGTCTCTACGCCATAAAGCTCAGCTAAATCTTTATCAAGCATTACTTGTGTGTCGCGTATCGTGTAGATTTTGTCTTTTATGCTTTTGGTGCTTAGCTCATTCATTTTGTGTGATTCCTTGATATTTGGACATAAAAAGGCGGGATTATAGCATAAATCCAAATCTATGGCTTTCGCGCGTTTGGCTTTTTTTGCTTCGGCTAACGCCTTGCAACCCGCTGGGTCTCATCAAAAATACTTCCGCGCTCACGCAAGAAATCACTCCGCACCAAAGTCACTCTAACTTTATTCCAACGCTATCTTGGCGATTTGGGATTCCACTCTCAAGGATTCGTGCAAAGTGGTTATAATGCGCTCGAAATGCGTGTAGTCTAGCACTTCGCCTTTGTGGGATTTGAGGTATTTTTCACACACGGAATAGCCACCGATTTTGTATCCCCACACTTCCTCGCTTACATCGCTAAAGTAAAGGCTTTCATTGACATAGAGCCTTTTTTGCTCCGCATTGTAGGCGATTTTCTCTATCCTCTCATTGCGATTTTGAGGGTTGCTAAAAAGTGGCTCGGTTATGGATTCTAGTGTGCCACGCATTAGGTGTAGCTCGATGATTTGCCCTCCCAATGCACTTAAAGCCAAAAACTGCTCTTTTGATTCTATAAACGGGATTCGCGGAAAATCAATCTTTAGAAAATCTAAGAACTTCTCGCGGTAGTCTTTGTGGAAAAGCACCGCATAAATGTAGCCCAAAATCACTTCGGGGGAGAATCTCTCGCCATACTTCGTGTCAATAAATGCGCGAAAAGATTGGGTGAAATTTTCACTTCGCGAATCGGATTCGACTAAATAAAGTGGGAAAATATAACTTCCACTACCCACCAAATGTAAGTCAATAATATTATTTGCCACAAAAATATTATCTATCGCTTGGAGTTTGCAACCTCTATCACACACTAACCCCACATTTTCAACGCCTAAAAAATGCTTAAAAATATCATAAACGGGACGCGCCATAAATCCGCAATTTTGATTCGTGTAAAAAGTCCATTTCAAATCAAAAGGGCGATAATGGCATTGTGTTATAAAATCATCTAAATTATCTTTATATTTTTTGACTTCATTTATCGCCCATTCGAGTTTCCACCCACCTGAATCCTCGCCTATATCGTATTTCCTGCGCAATTCATCGCTTGGCTTTGTGGCAAAATCTAGCAATAATTCTTTGAGCTTTTCTCGCGAATCTTGAAAGACAATATTATCGCGTTTGGAGCAAATCCCCACGCCTGATTTGATGAAAATATCCTTTATGCTTATGCCTTTGTCGTATTCATCGCGTAAGGATTCGTTTTGTGGGATAAAGAGATAAAATGGTGCTTTGGGCGCAATGACACTCCAAGCGATAGAATCCAAACCATTGCTTTGCAAAAAGTCGTATTTATCCTTGCGTTTGCCGTATAAATCGTAGTGATAGACTTGGGCTAGATTACCCGCATTATTCACATTACCCACCCCCAAACCCCCTCCGCAAGGGAGGGGGCTTATTTGGGATTCCTCTCTGCAAGAAAGGGGGCTTTTGTTAGAATTGCTAACGCAAGGGGAGGGACTTTTTGTTTCCTTTTCGTTTGTGTGTGGGCTACTTTTTTGTTCCCCCTCCCTTGCGGAGGGGGCTAGGGGGTGGGTTGATTTCGTGCCACTTTTTACAAACACGCTTATACACACGCCTTGCTGAATGTCAAAGACATTGTCATCTTTGCTGCCATCGGGGGATTTTTCCTTTTTCTTTGCATTGCCGTGCAAATCTAAAATGTAAATTTTGTCAAATGTAGTTAGCAAGTGGTAGCGCATACCGCGAAATGTGGGGTTATCTATAAAGCCGTGATTGCTGATGATAGCGATGATACCGCTATCTTGAGATTCGACTTTGGACTCGGCAAAGCGGATAAATTTCACATAGTCATCTAAAAGCCATTTTGGGTTTTTCTCGTTTTGTAAGCGGCGCGATTCAAAGAGATTTTTGAATTCTCTTTGTTTGGATTTTTCATCTGGGTTTGCAAAGTAGGCTTTTATGATTCGCTGTGCTTCGGCGGATAGATTTTGTTTGCTTGGCTCTAGCCCATAAGCGATTTTTACCTCGTCCTCAAAAAGCCCCTTATTTGCACTCGCACCTGAATAGGGCGGCTTGCCCGTGATGATTAGGATTTGCTCGTTTTTTAGCTTTTGGGATTGCAAAAATTCTTGGGCGAGTTCATACATACCCGCAAAAAGAGAACTTTTTTGATTTTGCTCATCTTTGGCGGATTTGGTGTATATGGTATTTGTAAGCAAAATATTGAGCTTTTCGTTATCATCTAGCGGGGCGTGGAATTCCTCTTTGAAACTTTGCGAGATTTTCAAATGCGCTATGGTGTAAGGGGCGATTAGAAACTCAAAGCCACTAAATTTTGAGAGCAGATTTTTGGGCTTGTAGTGCAAAGAGTTTTGCGGGGTGGAATCTAGTGCCTTGCGAAATGCCTCTAGCAAAAATGTCCCCGTGCCTGTGGCAAAATCTAGCAGCGTGATATTATCATTATTTAGCGCAGAGCCTAAGCCTTTGGTTTGATTGAAATCGCGATTCAACACGAAATCTATGGCATTTATGATAAAGCTCACCACCGCAAAAGGCGTATAATACACTCCGCGCAATTCGCGCAATTTCGGGTCGTATTGGCTCAAAAATGTCTCATAGAAATGCAAATATGGGTCTTTGTGTAAATAGTTGCCTAGCAAGTCTTTTTGCGCGATTTTGTTTAGCTCTTTGGTAATTTCTGCGGGGTCAATGTGGTTTATAATGCTTAAAATCTCTTTGATAAGCCACTTTAGGCTATCTAGCTCATCTAAATTATCCAAAAATCCGCTCATAGCGCGGATAAGTGGGAAAGACTTGGGGATAAACTTTTTGACATTATAAAGGTCGATAATTTCGCCTTTTTCGTCATTTAGCCTAGCTAAAAAGAGCGCGTAGGTAAGCGTTTGGGCGAAACTATCGCAAAAGGCTTCAAAATCCAAATCCTTATACAAAATATCTCTAAAACTTTGATAGAGCGTTGTGATTTGGGGATTTTGTGGATTGTCGATGAGCGTGTCTTTGACTAGCTTTGTGCGCTGTGCTAGGCAGAGTGCGAACTCTTGGGCGTTATTTATAGGCTTTGGGGCGGAGCTAAAAAAGAGTGCGAAAAACTCGAGCAATTCGCTTTGCTTGGATTGGAGGGCGGATTTGGATTTTAGCGTGGCGTGGATTTCGTTTAGGGTGCAAAGTGTGATTTCTTGGGTGATTTGGACTTTGCCATTTGGTGCTTTGGCTATGCGTAAAAATCGCAAGTAGTCTGTAAGGATAAGATTGTCGCTCAAAGTTAGGTATTTGGCGATTTGCTCTCGTGGATTCGTGTTGGATTTATTGATGAGCTCGGCTAAATCCGCATTTACGCGCTTATTTTCGATATAGCCTAAAGTGAGATTACCCCCCCCCCCCGCAGGAGAAAATCCGCAATTTACTTGAAAATCTGGCGCACCTGCTTTGTTTTCGCTCTTATCGTTATTTGGCTCGTGGATAATGCTAAGGTTGGCAAAGTCCTTGTGCGTGGTGGCTAACTCATCTTTGATACTCTCTAGTAGCGTTTGTAGCGCACTTCTATGCGTATGCTCTTTGTCGCTCTCGCTAATACCACTAATGGCACTCAAATACTCGCTTAAAATATTCATAAACACTCCTTAAAGATTTCGCTATAAAGATTTGCCTAAATATATTCTTACCCACACTTTTGCACATTCTTATACATTTACAAATTTTTGTGCAAATTTTTGCGATACAATTATAATCAAACTCTTTTAAGGAACAACAATGTCTTTGATACAGAATCTGGAGGCAAAAATAGATTCTATCTTGCAAAGCTATGAGGAAAAAGTAGCGGAGATAAACGCGCTAAAAAACAAAGTAAAAAACCTAGAAGCAAGCAACAAAGAAAAAGACTTGCAAATCTCATCTCTTTATGAGGAAATAGCCCAAAGAGACAAAGCCGTAGAATCACTATATGGCAAAATATCTAGTGCGTTTAAAGAAAATGAAATAATCAAAGAATCAAAGCAAGAATCTACTTAAGCAATCCACTTGGGAATAAATATTTATTTAAGGAAAAATATGTGCCACCATAAAGGATTTTGCAAAGGATTTTGTGATGCCCCAAACTAGGCATAAATCTATCGATGAGAAACTAGAATCTAGCGAAGTAGAATCTCTAGGCATTGATGAGCAGCTAGAAATCAACATTTCTGGGCGTAAATTTAGCATATCACTCAAAGGCTTTGAGCCAAATGCGATAGTAGAGATAAAAGAGCTACTAGAAACCCAAAGCGTGGATTTGCTAGACCTAATGCGTGCGTATCTAAACTCTGTCCACTCTAGATGTGAGCTAGAATCCCAAGTAGCCCATATCACTCAAAAAATAGTCCAAAAGCTACCCCAAGTCTTTATCACAAAAGACTTTGATGAAGCACAAGATGAGCAAGCAGATGATGAGGTAGATAGTGAGCTAGATGAGGAGGATTTGGCGCAATATAGCGAGCTTGATGATGATTTGGCGGATGGGTTTGGAGATGATTTTGGGGGATTTGGGGAGGAGTTTGGGCATAGTGGGGAAGTGTATGGGGCATTTGGCGAATTTAATATGCTAGGTGGGCTTGGCATACATAGCAAAAGTGAGATAGAGCCAAGCGAGGAGGAGCTAGATGAGATAATGGCACAAAAAGAGCAAGAATCACAAAGTCAAAAAGCGCAAGATAAAGAATATGATATAGCAGAAGCAAACGAATCTACAAAAGCGATAGAAACAATAGAAGCGACAAAAAAAGAGCAAAAAGATGAGCAGGTAAAGCAAGCAAATAACTCCACTCAAGCACAGCAAGCACAAAAAGAGCGCACCGACAAAAAACCTAACTATGAAACTACGCAAAATAAAGATTCCCTAGAAAATCAGCCACAAAATCAATCACAAGAAAATCACTCACAAAGCCTTACAAACCAAACACCTCAAGCACCAAAAGCACCTCAAGCGAAGTTTGACCAAGCGAGATTTGACTTTGCGGACTTTTCTAAACCAAATCACTACAAAAATGAAGCACAAAACTTAGAAACAGAATCTAAAGCAAGCGATTCTAAAGCACACTCAAAAGATGATTTGCAAGTGGATTCTAAAGCGGACATTCATACAGATTTGGCAGATTCTAAAGCTGATTTGGAGGCGGACTTAGAAGCAAAATCTAAAGTGGAATCTAAAGCAAAATCTAATGCGGACACCAAAGAGAGTGAGCTATCTCACGCAGGGCAGGTACATAGCACTTTTGCAAATCGTGCGAACAACTCTTTTGACTTTATGGCGGATTCTCCCGCGCTAGAGCCAAAGCCCAAATCCACCCTTAGTCGTATCACAAAATTTTTTAAAAACCCTTAAAAATGTCGCTTTACTACCTTGTCGCACCATTTGGTGCAAAATCCCCACCCTTTACCTACAAATCACGCACTGCTTATGAAAAAGGCACGCTTGTAGAGATTCCATTGCGCGAAAAAGTCGTGCTAGGCGTGGTGTTAGGCAGCGTGCAAAAGCCTAGCTTTGAGTGCAAGGAGATAGGCGAGCAAAAGGGGTATTTTGATAGTAGACAGGTGCTACTAGCGGAGTTTGTGGCGTATTATTATTTTTGCACTCTAAGTGAAGCATACAACTTAATGCAGCCACATTATGGCTTTGGCAATTCGTCTTCGGGTAATCATTGCGTAGGTTTTGTAGATTTTGAGGGTTCGCAGGCGATACAGCCTAGCTCACCCCCAAAATCTACAAAAAACTCCACAAGCACCACCGCAAATACTAGAATTGTAGAAAAAAAATCTAATTTCGTTATCGCAGGTAAAAATCCGCATTTAACTATGGAAAGAACTTTAGCAACTAAAGTTGCCTTAGATAAGTCAAAGTCTAGTGTGGATTCCCACGAAGCAAGCACAAAGCCTTATATCGCTCATACACCGCAGCTACACCCGCTTAGCCAAGCACAAAAACGCGCACTAGATTTTGTGCTTACTAAACCTATAAGCCTGCTTTTTGGCGATACGGGCAGTGGCAAAAGTGAAATCTACTTCCACCTCATCGCCTCCGCACTCACGCAAGGAAAATCCGCGCTCTTTCTAATGCCCGAAATCTCACTCACCCCACAGATAGAATCAAGGCTAAAAAACGCATTTGGCGAGCAGGTGGGAATCTGGCACTCTAAAGTAAGCCAAAAACAAAAAAAAGAGATTTTACAAAAGCTCAAATCAAATGAGCTAAAAATCATCGCAGGAGCTCGCTCTGCACTCTTTTTGCCAATCCAAAATCTAGGGATTATCATTATCGATGAAGAGCACGATGATGCGTATAAATCTTTCCAAAATCCACGCTATAATGCGCGTGATTGCGCACTATATCTATCCAAAAAATGTGGCTTACAAGTGGTGCTAGGCTCGGCAACTCCAAGCCTCACAAGCCACTATCTTGCAAAAAAGGGTGGCTATCTCTATCGCCTAAAGGGTGCGTTTTTTGAGGAAGCAAAAAAACAATATATCTTAGAAAACTCCCCCACAAGCCTAACCCCGCTACTTCTCTCACACATAAAATCCACACTACAAGCAAAAAAACAAGCTATCATTTTTGTGCCAACTAGGGCGAATTTTAAGGCATTGCTATGCCAAGAGTGCGGATATGGGTTTGCCTGCCCATTTTGCAGTGTCAATATGAGCTTGCATATCAAGCAAAATCGCCTTATTTGCCATTATTGTGGCTACTCTCAAATCACGCCAAAATCCTGCCTAGAATGCGATAGCCAAAATCTAACCACAAAGCGCGTAGGCACACAGCAAATCGCAGATGAGCTAAAGCAATCTTTTAGCGAGGCAAAAATAGGGATTTTTGACAAAGACCATATCACTACAAGTGGCAAGCTAAATGAAGCATTGAGAGCATTTAGAGATGGAGAGATAGACATACTTGTCGGCACGCAAATGCTCTCAAAAGGGCACGATTATCACAATGTCGAACTAGCCGTGATTTTGGGAATTGAGTATGTGCTAAATGGAGGGGATTTTCGTAGCTTTGAGCGAGGGATAGCCTTGCTTCATCAAATAGCAGGGCGAAGCGGACGCAAACACATAGGCAAGGTGTTTATCCAAAGCCCACAAGCCGAGTTTCTTAGAGGATTTTTGGGCGATTATGAGGAGTTTTTGGCGTGGGAAGAAAAGCGCAGAAGTGATAATTATCCACCTTTTAGAAAACTTGTGATGATTCATTGCTCACACCCTAGACAAGAGAGGGCAAAGGAGCAAATGGAGGAGATTCTCCCCATATTAGAGCGACAAAAAAATATCCATATCATAGGGCACGGAAGCAACGCCATAGAGCGCATAGCAAACAAATGGCGGTTTCATATTTTGCTAAATGGAGAAAAGATTAGCGATATACTAGAAGCACTAAATGCGGTGCAAAGCGAGCTAGAATCGGGCGCAAAATCTAGTGTGGATTTGCATACAAAATCACACTCAAAGCCTAACTCAAAATCTAACCCAAACTCTTACCCAAAATCGCACGCAAACTCTAGCTTGCAAAAATGGGTAGAATCTACACAAAATCCTAGTTCATCATCACATAAGCAAAACTCTCATTCTCAAAAATCCCTACATTTCGGCAAAAGGCTTGATGTTGATATTGATTGCTTAGATACTTTGTGAGAAAATCTATTAGCAAAAAGCAGATGATTTTGAAAAAAACTAAAAAATTTAAGGATACAAAAGGTAAAAAAAGGTTAGAATAGCTGTGATTTAATTTTCGGAGAAAAGGAGAGTAAATGCAAGACAATGTAGCAACTTTAGAATACGACTATTCTATCGCAAAATTGTTTTTGTTCTCAACGCTTGCATTCGGGTTTATCGGTATGCTTATCGGCGTTGTTTTGGCGTTTCAGCTAGCGTTCCCTGATTTGAACTATATCGCTGGCGAATATGGAATCTTTGGGCGACTTCGACCACTTCACACAAATGGAATCATCTATGGTTTCACTCTTAGTGGGATTTGGGCTGCGTGGTATTATCTAGGACAAAGAGTGCTAAAAATCACTTACCACCAACACCCACTTCTAAAATTCATCGGTTTAGCACATTTTTGGGTTTATATCGTGCTTATGCTTGCGGCTGTGATTTTGCTTTTTGCAGGCTTTACACAATCAAAAGAATACGCTGAACTTCCTTGGATTTTGGACTTGGTAGTGGTAGTAGTGTGGGTGCTATGGGGCGCTAGTATGTTTGGCTCTATGGGCGTTAGACGCGAAAATGTGATTTATATTTCGCTATGGTATTTTATGGCGACTTTTACAGCTATCGCCGTGCTATATATCTTTAACAACCTTGCTATTCCTACTTACCTTGTCGCTGGCACAGGAAGTGTATTGCACTCTATTTCACTCTACGCAGGTAGCAATGACGCACTTATCCAATGGTGGTGGGGACACAATGCGGTGGCATTTGTTTTCACTTCTGGCGTTATCGGCGTGATTTATTACTTCTTGCCAAAAGAATCTGGGCAAAGCGTATTTTCTTACAAACTTACACTCTTTTCGTTTTGGAGTTTGATGTTTATATACATTTGGGCTGGCGGACACCACGTCATTTACTCTACCGTGCCTGATTGGGTGCAAACTCTTGGTTCAGTCTTTTCTGTGATTTTGATTTTGCCTTCTTGGGGAACTGCGGTAAATATGCTTCTTACGATGCGCGGGCAATGGCATCAGCTAAAAGAATCTCCACTTATCAAATTCCTAATCCTTGCTTCTACATTCTATATGCTATCTACTTTGGAAGGACCGATTCAGTCTATCAAGTCTGTCAATGCTCTAGCGCACTTCACAGATTGGATTGTCGGGCATGTCCACGATGGTGTGCTAGGCTGGGTAGGATTTACGCTTATTGCAGCTTGCTATCATATGCTTCCTAGAATGTTTAAGCGCGAAATCTACTCTAGAAAGATTATGGACATACAATTTTGGATTATGACGATTGGGATTGTGTTTTACTTCTCTAGTATGTGGATTGCAGGTATCACACAAGGTATGATGTGGAGAGATATGGACCAATACGGCAACCTAGCATATCAATTCATTGATACAGTTAGCGTGCTATTCCCATACTATCTTATCCGTGCGATTGGTGGGGCATTGTATTTGGTAGGCTTTATAATGTTTATATACAATGTCATAATGACAATCACAGCAGCAAGAGAGCTAGAGAGTGAGCCAAAATCTGCCTCACCTATGGCTTCTTAAAAGGAGGTGAGCAATGTTTAGTTGGCTAGAAAAAAATCCTTTCTTTTTCACAGTAGCGTTTTTGGTGGTGTTTTCTATTGCGGGGCTTGTAGAGATTCTACCTGACTTTTCTAAGTCCTCTCGCCCTATTGATGGGCTTAAGCCATATAGTTTGCTAGAGACTGCAGGCAGGCAAGTCTATATGAAAGAGGGTTGCTATAATTGCCATTCACAGCTTATCCGTCCATTTCAGTCTGAAACAGACAGATATGGTATGGCAAGTATAAGTGGTGAATACGCCTATGATAGACCATTTTTGTGGGGCTCTAAGCGCACAGGACCAGACTTGCATAGGATAGGGGATTCTCGCTCCACAGATTGGCACGAAAATCATATGTTTGACCCAAAAAGTGTTGTGCCTGCGTCTATTATGCCTGCGTATAAGCATCTCTATGATAAAAATGTAGATTTTGAAACTGCGTATGCAGAAGCTATCACACAAATGGAAGTCTTTAGTGTGCCTTATAATACTCAAGGTGGCGTGTCTATCGGCACAAGCATAGAGGAAGCAAAAGACATCTATATGGAAGAAGCAAAAGCACTTGTCGAGGATATGAAAAGCCAAGACATTAAGGACTATTTAGAAAAAGGCGAAGTCAAAGAAATCGTAGCTTTGATAGCTTATCTAAATAGTCTAGGGCAAAGCAGACGGACAAAATAAGGGGTAAGGTATGACAGCCCAAAATATTGAATACATAAGAGTTGGTGCGTATTTTGTCGTTACCATACTTTTGATTGTGTTTTTGTATTCGTATGCGATTTCTATGTGGCGCAGACAAAGAAAGGGTTTGCGCGACTATGAGAAATACGGCGATTTGGCTGTCAATGATAGCTTAAGCGATGAGCTAGTCGAGCCTCGCACAACATCAAAAAAGGAGTAGGTAATGAATTGGTCAAATGACGATGTGATTAAAATCACCCTCTTGGGTGCAGTAGTAATCCTATTGATTACGATTTATGTAGTTGGCTTTTACTTCAAAAAAATGAAAGACGCCAAAGCAGATGGGGAGCTTACAGAGCACTATTGGGACGGAATCGGCGAATTTAAAAACGACATTCCTGTCGGCTGGGTGCTGATTTTTATGGGGCTTATCGTGTGGGGGCTTTGGTATATTTTTGTAGGCTATCCACTAGGGCAATTCTCTCAAATCGGGCAATACAACGAGGAAGTCAACAGAAATAATGAAGTGTTTGAGCAAAAATGGAAGGGACTAAGCCAAAGCGAAAAAGTCGCTATGGGTGAGGGGCTTTTCTTGGTGCAATGCTCACAATGCCACGGAATCAACGCTGAAGGAATGGACGGAAAGGCACAGGATTTGCGCTCTTGGGGCAAAGAAGAGGGTATTATCAAAGTCATCACAGAGGGTAGCAAAGGGCTAAACTACGCTGGTGGCGAGATGACACCGGGATTGCTAGAAGATGAGACAGAAAAGCGACAAGTAGCCGCCTATGTGATGCAGACTTTTTCCCCTGCGCAGTCTACTAAGTATTCTCAAGCTGATGTAGAGGCGGGAAAAGCTGTATTTGATATGATTTGTGTAACTTGCCACGGCGAAGATGGCAAGGGCAATGGCTCTGAAATTGAGGGCTTTGCTGCGGATTTGACAGAATATGGAGATTACAAGTTTGTGAAGCATATTTTGACCGATGGCAAAAAGGGCTTTATAGGCAAAATGCCATCTTTTGGCTATGCAAATTTCAATGACATTCAAATCCAAGCACTTGCTGCATATATCAACTCGCTCAAAGTGCGAGACTAAGGAGAGACTATGAATGGTTTGTTTGGTATCAATGGACTTTTTGGTTTTCTTGTGGCGGTCGTGCTTGTAGTGGTGCTAGCAATCGGGTTTGGTATGCTAGCAGCGAGTATCCAAAGCGAAAACTCTACAAACTACTACATCATCAAAGATAGCGCACATATCGAAGCGCAAAGCGTGGATAACAAAGACCACTTTGAAGATGCAAAATAAGGAGGCAAAATGCTAACAACGCTAGAAAAACTACTCGGACTTATGATAGTCATCTTGGCTTTGGCTTCAATAGCTATCGTGTTTATCCCTGATGGATTCTTGCACCTCGTGTAGCTCTGCAATATTGTGTAAATGTCGTGCGCTCTTGCTTGCTACTTGATTGATGAGTGTTTGCACAAATCGACTTTGGGTGTGGCAAATGCCAAATATGCAGACTATGCCATAGCCCAAAGCCCTTGTAAAAATCCTCACAAAGGCATTCTACAATATAAGCAGATTTTACACGGCTTATTCTCCCTCCACCCCAATCCTAGATTCTTAAAAAAGTTTTTTTTATTTTTTGTGTTTTTTTGTGTGGCAAGCCTATCATTTGCGGATTCCACAGATTCTAAACCCCACCAAAATCATAAACCCCCCACCTGCTTTCCTAATAGCCCCGAAGCAGATTCTACAAAATCTATGGATTCTCACAGTGGCATTGATTACGCAACCTCTGCTAAAGAAAAAGACATAAATAGTGATTTTGTATTCCCTCACGCTATCTCGCCCCAATCCACCTATATTTTTGGCAATACAAAAAATATCATCGTGCCTAAATCTAAAGAATTTATCTCCGCTCTTGCAAGCGAAGTCTTTACAAAAAGTGGGATAAAACTCTTTGTCGATGTTATTGATGAAGTATCATTTCCCTCCTGCTACCCTACAAAGCAAAGTCGCAAAATCTACCAAAATCAAGTCATAAGCAAGCTAAACGCACCTTTTGTCATCATTTTTCTTTTTGTCCAAGAGCACAAGATAGAGATTCTCTCAAGCCAAGATTTGCACTACATAGCTAGCCCAAAATCCACCAACCAAAAACCTACACAAGACACTATAAACACAACAGAAGCAAAAAAAGAATTTCTTAGCCCAAAAAAACTAGATTCTATATACTTTGACTATATGGCACCGCTTTTGCCACACAAAGAGGAGGACTTGACGCCAAACCGCATTTCTGGTGTGATATTAAACGGCTATGCAGAAATTGCTGATAGAATTGCCGATACATATCACTTCACGCTAGAAAACAACTTCCCGCGCGATGAAGATGGAGTGAGGAATTATGTGAAGTTTATATTATATGTTATGCTTTTTATTCTTTTGGGGCTTTTTGCGTTTGCCTATCTACCAAAAAGAAGCAAAAGCTAGAATCTTTAAGGACTAATTTATGCCAAAAACACCGATTAGCACAAATAACAAGCATTCTACGCAAGATTCAAACCAAGATTTAGATAAAAACAATTTATCTAGTGATTTGCATAGCGATTCGCCTAGTGCAGATTCTACGCAGGCGACAAGACCTAAGCGCAATTTTTGGCCTTACGGCATTTTGCTAGTAATTTTGCTAGGCGTAGTGCTTATTAGCATTTCTATCCGCATTTCTGTGAAGCACCCCGTTGTTGATGATGTGCCCTTTTTTATCAAGCACGATGATATGGATTCTGCGATAAATGACTTGCTAGAGTCTACCAAAGCCTTGCAAAACGATTTTGATTTTTTTATCAATGCAAATGCTACGCCTACAAACGATGAGGCACTGCGCCCATACTCGCCCTATATGCGCCCACCACACCGAGATAAAGCCACTCAAAACACCTCCCCCACTTTGCATACAAAATCCCTAAATACGATTTTTTTGCGTGTCATTGGCAAATCTAGCAAACCTCAAAATCTACGCCTCCAAGCGTTTATCCAAAAAATAGGCAATCTAGAAGCCCAAGAGATTTTCATCTACAATCCCAAAGATAGCTCCTACTCATCTATCAAGCCACCCAAAAAAGGAGCACAAATCCCTATTGGCGAGCTAGTTTTGCAAGAAAACACACAATCTAAAGATTCTAAAAAAGAGGCAATCTATGCTAGCCCGTTTTTTATGCTTGAGCTAGAGGGACGCTGGATAGTGTCTTTGCAAATAAGCCAAAGTGATGACAAAGACACAAAAAGCGATATAGTCGTGCTTGAAAAAGAGTTTTTCGCCCTGCCAAATCAAAGCACAAATACAGATAGTGAAACTTTGCAATAATAACAAAATGAAAAATCCACACAAAACAGACGCGATAAAATCGCTTAAAAGTCATAAACCAAGCGAAAGCCAATACAAAAAAGCGCGTAAAAATAGTAGCACACACAGAGCATTTGCACTGCTAGAAGTTGTCTTTGCGGTGCTGATTTTGGGCGTGGCATTTGGGATTTTGGCTAGATTTTATCACACAAGGGCACAAAGCCAAGAAGCTCAAAATATCACACAAAATCTAGAGCAAATACAACAACAAGAAGAAAAAATCATAGCCGAGCTAGAGTCCCAGCTCTCGCCCAAATCCCACAAAATCATTGGAACAAATGGCGAGTTTTGTGAGGGAAAAATGTTTGAAAAATCCGCTTTTAAACTTTTTAAGCCACAAAACTGCGAGCAATAAGCCACAAAATCATCATAATTTCTACCCACAAAAACCACACAAAATACAAATCCACCAAAACCTAATGCAAAAACGACATAAACACACCAAAGCACTTCACAGAAGCGCAAAAAACGCCTTTATCCTGCTTGATTTTGTGCTTGCTATGTCTATTTTATCTCTTATCATTATTGCCCTTATGCAGGCTAGCGCACACTTTCAGCGACAAAACCTTGCCAAATCCACCCAGCACCTAAAAGGATTAGAAGCTAGCAACGCCATTGACATCGTGCGAAATCTCCTTGAAATGCACTCTAGCATAGACTTTAGCCACGATATGCTAAAGCTAGATAATCACATTATTTGGCTAGACTCTCACACGCTACTTTTGGACAATAGCCCGATATTACACAATGTTTTTAAGTTTTCTATCACTCCTCAAGGGCAAAGTGGTTTTAGTATCTCACTATGCTACGCTACAAGCCACGCCAAACAATCCTGCATTTCAAAAGCAGGATTTTTCTCCACAATACAACCCCTCTCCACAGATAAAAACCAAACTTCATCTCCAAAAAATACAAAATTGTAATGCGAAATCCTACCAAACTAGCAAGCCTTGCAAAACCTGCAAAAGCCACGCCCCCTGCAAACTCAAAAAAATCTACAAAAATCAAATCAAGCAATACAAAAAAAGCATTTGGGCTTATATATGCAGCGATATTTTTAGCCATAGTTGGGCTATTTTTGGCAAACGCGCGTCTTAGCACTTCTCTTAGCCTAGATAGGATTACCAACTCTCACATACACTTCCAATCAGCCCTCTACCTACGCAGCCTAGAGGATATAGCGCGACTTTGCGCAAGCAAGCCTGATTTTACGCAAGGGCGATTTGACTTTGGTGGCGGATATGTCGGTGGATTTTCTTTGCAGCATAATGAATCTATGACAAAGGCATACCTATATGTCGAGGGCAAAAACTTGCGCACAGGACAAATCCTGCGAGCTACAAAAGAAATCTACTTACCACAAAATGAGCCAAACAATCAAAATCCACTACCTAGCCAGCCACCAAACAAAGAAAATCCATAATATTTAAGTTTTTTTCACAAAAAGATAAACTTGTAAATAAATCATTTGTTTTAGGTAAAATCATATAAATAATAAACAAAAATAATATTTTCAAATAACCAAAATTTTTCCTTTATACCCAAAAATCTAAGGTATAATGTAGCCTTTTAATCTTAGATTTTGCAATTTAACCAAAACCTACAAAGGAAGACTTGATATGAAAATCACACAACAAAATAGAGCAAAAAACTCTAAAACTTTCAAAAAAATCCAAAATCTAGCTTTCAAGCTAGCTTGCGTGGGAGTCTTTACCCAAAGCGCACTTGCAATAGAAAATCTACAATCCCTAGATGAAAACGACAAAAAAGCCCAAGAGTCAAAAAAATCAAAAGAACTAGGAGTGTGTGGCAAAAAATCACTCCTTGATGAAGTAAGGCTAAATATCAAAAACAATCTCTTAAACCTAAAAATGGCTCATCTCCTAGAAAAAGGCTCTACCCCTTTTCCAAGCGTGGATTCAAGCGAATATGAAGCTACAATAAAAAGGCTAAGAAGCATAAATATGGGCTGTGATGCTCGCAGCTACTCCGAAAGTGCACAATGCCTTTATAATAAGCTAAAAGATGAGAAACTAAAAGCAGATTTTGGGGAATTTGCCAAGCGACTTTCAAAGATAAATATGACATTTGACGCACAAGCGATGAGTAGGGATTTGTGCTCTGTTAGGGGTATTAGCGTTGTGTTTGATGGTGGCGATAAAGCTAGCTATGACAAAGTAGATGTCGGCTACACACCTAGAGCTTATAATGACAAAGGCGTAGAGCTAATAAGCTTTAGCACCTCCACGCAAGGCACAAGTATAAATTCCAAATTCGCACCATTTGCTAGCATTATCACAGATATAGAGAATTATTACAGCGGTAGAGGAGTGATGATAAATAACTCCCTAAGAGGTGGATGCCCAAATGGTAGCTACACCACCACTCTAAACCCAAAAGACAAACTATCCCAAGTGTATAGCTGCGCGGGCGGGCTATTTAGAAGCGGGATAACAAAGGAAATCTCAAAAGAAAAACTCAAAAATAAAGATGAAAAAGACAATATAGTCATAGCACACTACCAATCAAGTGGTGGCGCACTCATCGTGCGAAAATACGCCATAACAAAATACATAGATGAGCAAAGATTCAACAGCATAGGACAAAACAAAGAGCTATACACCAAAGCCTATCAAAAAGCAAGCCAAAGGATAAAGCCACCCACTCTAAGCAAGGCAGAAAAAGATTTAGAGAAATTCAAAGAGCAGGCATTAAGCGGGCTTAACCCAGATAATATCGCACAAAATACGCTAGAAAAAGTCATAGATGAGGATTGGCAGGCTTACCAAGAAGTCCAAGACTACAACGCAAAAAGGACGACAAAAGTCCCAGATGAAAAAACACTAAAAATGGCAAAAGCATATCAGCAAAAAGAAGAAAAACAGCAAAAGCAGCTAGCCGAAATGAGGAGAATCTCACAAGAGTGGAACAACAAAATCCTAGCCTACAAACAAAAACTAGAAGAAGAAACCAAAAAAGAATACGCAAAAATCCTCCAATCATACCAAGAGCCTAGAATCGACACAGAGGAGCAGATTTTGGCATTTATCAAAAAAGAAAAGCTAACGCCTATTTATGAAAGTATCGAGACGGCAGACTTGAGGATTGTGGGTGGGGAGGAGTTTTATAGCAAATGCGAACCGATAGAAGAAACTTGCAATGCCAAGTTTCAAACAGGCTGCAAAATCATCGGCAAAAAGTGTGGAGTAGTGTGGAATAACAACTCGCCAAAGAAAGGATTGGGTGGCGAATATAAGACAAAATATAAAGAGCTAATTGAAAAAAGCCACTTCAAAGACGAGATAAACGCAAACCTAGACGCCCTAAATCCAAGTAGCACAGAAAAAAAAGAATCCAATCTCGAGCCACAAAAAGCCGAGCCCGCACCAACCCCACAAGAGCAGATTTTACAACCGATAGATATTTTGAGATTTTAGAGCAATCTAAGAAATCTCACTTTTAGTCTGCTAATGCTTTGTGCCAAACGCAAAACATTAGCATAAATCCTCTGTGGCAAAATCTTGTGTGATGAAACATACATTGATAGCAAAGATGAAAGTGCAAAATATTTTTTTTGCATTTGATAAATTTATAAAAATTTATAACTTTTTAGCCACTAGAGTCCTCTATAAAACCTATAAAAAACTTTTGTGTATCCTCTAGCTTTTGTCGCTACTTTATTGCACCAAATCTTGCGCGTTATGTTTGCGTGTTTTAGCAGGAATTTTAAATCTCACTTAGTCAAATTTGGCGATTTGCTTTTTTATTGAGTCTTTGTTTTTGTTTATGGTGGAGGTTTCTCCTCTTAATGCCTCATCGCCTTTACTTTCCCCACCAAAACTTAGCCAATTAAAACTCCCCACTATCATAAACTCATCATCACAAATTAAGATTTTGGAGTGGTCATAGTCGTGTTTAAGGCTAAAATTTGGGTATTTTGCTTTTAGCTCGTTAAGATAAGTCAGTGCCACTTCATCAATCTCTTTCTTGTCTTTTTGACTTCGCTTTTGCATTCCATATTTGATAGTTATTTTTACGCCTTTTTCTAGCGCGGATTGTATATACTCTTTATAGATTTCTAGCGTATCGTGGCGCACCCAAGGGCTTTGTATATAGATATGCTTTTTTGCATTTTTAAGCACATATATAAAATACCGCTTATGCTCGCCCACTTCAAGCATCGCTCCCTCGCTTAAATTTGGAGCAGATTCCAGCCTAGATTCTATCACTTCTTTGCTAAGCCTTTCGCGTTTATCCTCTTTGTCTTTCCACGCGTTAGAGTTGGCGTTACTTGGAGTTAGATTTTGCTCATTTATTAGCCTATCAAATAGCTTTGTGATTTCTGCATCTATCTCATATTTTTCGCCAACTACTAGGATTTTTTCCTCATCATTCGCGTTTTTGTAAAATAGACAAATGTATTTTTTGTAAAATTTTCTCACATTGCGCACGGCTAGGATATTGCTTACTTCCACACTTTGTCTTTCACTTTGTTCTTGCCCCGATTCATTTACACTATCTAGCCCTTGCAGTGCTTCGGCTAGGACTTGATAGAGTGTTTTGTTATTGCTAAATTCCTCATATAGATTTTCACTCCTAGGAGGACGCGCTTTAGGCTTTAGCTCGATAGAATCCCTACTTGGCTTATGTGGCAGATTCATATCTCTGACATTTTTTGCGACTTCTAGCACTTCATTATATATGCCATCAATCGCCACTACCGCGCTTTCATCATTGACAATCTTTTCTTTTTCTTCTCTTAATGCGTCTTTGCCTTTATCGCTTAGTCGTATTTCGCCATTTTCATTGCTTAGTAGTCCTTTTGTGATGAGTTCGGAGCTTATGCTACCATAGATTTCATCATCAAGCTGTGTGATAGCTTTTAGCTTTTGAGCGACATTGACATTTTTTAGCGTTTGTAGGTATTTCACAGATTTCAAAATCGCTATGATGATAGGGTGGATAGGCTGAATCTTTGTGATTTGATAGTCTATAATAGCCTTATACACAGGATAAAAAACCTCCCTAGTGTCATACCACACAAAATTGCTTTGCTCCTCACTCTCATCACCCTCCCTTGCTAGTCCCATTTGGGCTAGATTCTCATCACTCTGTTTTGTGCTTGTGTAGTAGTCGCTGTATTTGTGCGTGAGTAGCTGCATATCAAATTTAGCGTAGATAGACTCCGCAGGTTTAGTATTCTCACTAGTTTGTGGTGCTACTTTTTTCTTAGCCATTTTTGCCTCCTCTATTTTGTGTTTGTGGTGCGGGGATTATGTGATAGCTTTCTTTATGCTTGTGGATAAAGTCTATGATTTTATAAAACGGATTTATCCCCTCACTTACACTCGCTCTATACAAAAACTCCATATCGCCTATGATGATAAGTAGCTTTTTGGCACGAGAGAGTGAGACATTTAGTCGCTTCTCATCAGCGATAAAGTCGATTTTGCTCCCGCCTCTTTTGGCTTTGTCCTCTTTGCTATTTTTTGCCTTTGATGAGCGGACACAATCATAGATGATTATATCTCTATCACTCCCTTGGAAACTATCCACCGTGCCTATGTCAAAGCCATTGCGCAAGTCTTTGTCATCACTTGCCTTATCTGCATAAAACTCTTTAAATTCAGCTTTTATGCTTTTTAGTTTATCTTTTAGTAAATTTGTCTGCGCTCTATAAGGCGTGATGATTCCTATGCTGTGGCTTAGATTTTGTTCTTTTGATTTATCAAATTTATCAAGCAAAATTTTTAGAGTATGCAAAATTATAGAGGCATTGCAGTGGTTGATTTTACCCGTGCCTGCTTGGGTGTCCTCTCTATCATCTCTTTTGCCCGTATCTATCCACACCGCGCTGGATTTAAAGAGTGGAGAGAGATTATGCTCTCTTTTGCCTTTTATAGCTAGTGCCTCTTTTAGTTCGCCCTCATAAAATGGCTGATTGTAAAGCTCGCAGATTTTATGCTCGGAGCGGTAGTTGTAGATAAGTCTATGTCGGAAATTATCCAAATGTGGAGCTTCTTGCCTCCCCTCACTAAGTCGCTCGAAATACCGCTCAAAAAACGAAGTCCCCACTTCTTTTTTGGGAAAATTGCTATTCAAATTACTAGCGATTTCATCATCGATGACAGGGGCTAGCTGCTTGTGGTCGCCTACTAGCACGATATGCCTAGCTTTGATACAAGGCACACATAGCTCACTAAGCGTAGCTCTCCCCGCCTCATCGACAATAGCAAAATCAAAGACAATATCTCTAAAATCTTTCCACGAGGATATGCCTAGCAATGTCCCAAAAATAACGCGGATATTTTTTAGAAAAAGTGTGGCTAGCTCGCTTTCTTTTGATTTTTCGCCTGTTTTTGCGCTTATTTTTGCTGTGATTGTTTGCAGGGCTTTGTCAAAGTCGCCTTGTAGCTCTTGTAGCTTAGCTTGGATACTTGGATTTTCATCGCTGATAGGATTTGCTTTGATTCGCGCTCTATTGTCTTTGATAAGCCTATCTAGCACTTTATTTGGGACAAATTGCTTTGCTATATCACTCATTTTGGATTCATCATTGCCTATGCGCAAGATTTTATTCTCATTTGTGCTGATTTTTTCTAGCACATTATCCACAGCTTGATTGCTTTGAGAGGCTACCAAAATCTTAGCGTGCCTATGTCGCTTCTGAATCTGACGAATCATCTCTGTGATAGTCGTGGTTTTGCCTGTGCCCGGGGGTCCTTGGATAAGCAGTATTTCGCTACCATTATCTAGGCTTAGTGTTTTTACTACCGCTTCTTGTTGATTTTCATCTAAATTTTCATCAAAAAAGCTAGGAATCTCTACAAGGACATTTTCTCTTAGCTCCTGTGGCTCATTTATCTTACGCAAAAGATTGGGGATTATCGTGGTAGCTCCTTTTAAATCGCTTAACACCCTATCTTTTTTGCTCCACAAAATTTCCTCGACTTGATAGTCATAAGTGATAGTGTAGATTTGCTTTTTCATTATGGATTCATCGATATTGCTACTTCCATATCTACCTATCTTTATGGTTATTTCTTTATTTTGAGGATTTTGAGTTGTGATTTCGCCATATATCTCAATCTCAGCATTTTTATTCTCAACGATAACTCTATCATCATTTTTAAAATCACGCACTTTTTGTTGTTTTTCAAACCTTCTAAGCGCACAGCTCAAAAACTCATCTACAATCTCATCAATAGCTTCTTGCGAATAAGGAAGTCTTTTATAAAAATTTTCTTTTGTCTTTTCTACTATAATGTTTTCTTCATTGTCTGGCTCTATCCGCTCAAATATAATCGTATCTTTGCCTTTATCTACGCTTGTAAATCGCGCTAGGATTACATTTTTCTTTAAGTCGATAGTTTCTTTTTCAGCGCGAAGTAGCTCCTCCTCTGTGGCGATTGCTTTTTTATCTATTTCAAGCCGTTTGTTGCGGAGCTTTTGCATTTCAAAGTCGCGTTTTAGTTCGTCTTTTATACTTTGTATATCATCGCAGTCATAGCGATGATTGTATCCTATGGTGATGATAAAGTCATTATCAAACTCTAAGCCATTTGCATAGAGATTTTCTAACATTTTTTGATTTTCTAAGATAGAGAAGCAAAAAAGATAGCTTGAGTCCCTAGCCGAACAGCAAAAGATTAAATCCCCGCAAGCGATTTTGATTTCCTCACGGTCTTTATTTTTATCTAGCCCAAACTCCCAAAAAGATTTTTTGCCATCAATTCTGCGTTGTATATGCTCTTTTAACTCATAAAAGCTAATTTCGTGTATCTCGCGGTATTTTTCCCCTACACTATTAGATAGATTTAGCTCAAAAGTGTAGGTTTGCTTATTTTGCCTTAGAATCGCTCTTAATTCTTTACCCAAATCATCTAGTGAGATTCGCTCCTGTGGGTTTAGTGCCGTCATTTTGCGGATAAGCAAAAAGATTTCATTTTCGCTAGATTCTAGCTCATAGTCATTTTGGATTTTTGCGTAGATGTTTTCCAAATCGCTTGGCTTTTTGTAGTTTTTGTTGAATTCAAAATCCTCAAATGTCCCAAGCAGTAGGTTTAGCATACATAGCCCAAAGGAAAAAATATCCGACCTTATGTCAATATCTGCTTTTATCTCTCCTAGCTGCTCGGGGGCTTTGAAGTGTGTCTCATCATCGCCTAGTAAGGCATAAAAATAGCTTTTGCCAAAGTCTAGCAAAAACACGCGATTATCCCTAGTAACCAAAATCTTGTTCGTGCTTATATTGCCGTGATATAGCCCTTTTGAGTGGATATAGCTAATCGCATCAAAAATCTGCAAATAGCACTCTAGCAATCGCGTATAATCCACCTCATCGCCGTTTTTAAATATTTCTGGGCTTAAGGGGCGATACTCCCCCTTCTCAAAGTCCTCTCTAATAGCATAGAAAAACTCATCATCTTCATCAATGCCGATATTGATAAGATTTTTGTGTCGAAAGTCTTGGAGATTTTGGGCTAGATAGGAGGTCATAGTCTCATCTAAGCCCTCCTTTCTAACGCGCTTTATGAAATAACTTTTGTGCAAATCTTTCGCCCTAAACTTATCGCTTGAAAGCTGCTCTATGATTTCATATTTGCCTAAAATCCTTTTTATCATAGCTTATCCCCTTTATTTAGATTTTGTGATTTTGGAAGCGAAGTGATAAAAAGCAAAAATCTTATGCTCTTTATCACTTATTAGCAAAGAAGTAGAGGGGAATCTTAGCCGTTTTTTTTTTTTTTTTTCAAGCGCCCGCTTGGTAAATCGCGGATTTGGCAACTTGAGTATTTAGACAAATTTAAGTAGCAGTTTTTTTAGGCGTGTTTTAGTGGATTTTTAAGAATCTTTTGGAGTCTTTAAGGAAAGTTTGAATCGTAGATAAAAAGGCTTTGAGGTAGTTTGCTAAGCCTTTTGGCTAAATCTAGGATTTTTGGTGTTTTTATGTGCGCGATTAGCAGAATCTAGCAGAGTGATTTTGCCCTCTCTCAATTCTATACAAGAAGTAGCAATGAGATGAGAAAGCACGCGCTTAAAAGCCTTTTTGCTTATGCCAAAGGTTTTATCCAAAAGCTGTGGAGGGCTATCGTAGTGAAACTCTAGCACCTTATTAGTCTTTTTCAGTGAGTGCAAAATATCTAGCACTTTTTGTGCTTCATCTTTGGTATTTGACTTACTTTGTAGGGTCAAATCCAGCTTGCCATCAGGGCGGACATTTTGTATAAAAGCACTTGATTTTACTCCTAGACTTAGCTCTAGCTTTTTTAGCACTTCGCTAGAATCTATGTTGCGAGGATTTTGGCTAGATTTTTGGGGGGAATCTCTGTGGGGAAAGTCTTTGCGAGTAGAATCTTTGCTAGCAAAATCCCTGTGAGTAGATTTTGCTTTGGGGCTACTTTGCCAAGCATATAGCAATCCATAGTATTTGCCCTCCACTATACAGCCCACACCAAGAGGGCTTATCTCAAATGGCAAAATCTCTACCTTCGTGCCTCTATGTGCGCCCCTATGCTTTGCTCTATAAGGCTTAAGCGTGTCTTTTATACCCTTTTTTGCGATAAGTCGGTGGGACTTATCAGAGCAGATTTTCACTGCTACGAGCGAGTCTAGCGCGTAGGATTTTGGATTTTTGCTAGGCATAAATATATCTTTGTCAAGTCCCAAGTCCAAAAACACGCCATTTTGCCCCACGCTCACCACGCGCAAAAACGCGATTTGTCCTAGTGTGGCTAGTGGGGATTGTGTAGTGGCGATAAATCTATCTTGCGAATCGGTGTAGATAAAGGCTTGCACTTCATCGCCCACCTTTGCACTGCTAGGGCAAAATTTATTTGGCAATAGCACTTCGCTTGCAGGGATTTGCACAGGGGTTTGAGTAATGATTTGGGCTGGAATCTGCGTGTGAATTTTCGTGGGAATTTTCGGTGAAATTTGTGTAGAGGCTTGTGTAATGGCTTGTGTGGCACTTTGTGCTATGCTTTGATTTTGGGAGAAGCTATGTGTGGATTTTTGCGCGCTATCTCGCGTGGAAGTTTGTGGTAGCTTTTGTGTGGTGTTTTGCGTGGATTCTTTTTTGGCAGATTTTGCATTGGAAGCTATTGATTGCACTATTTTTGCATTTGTGTCAAAGTCTGCACCCAATGCACTCAAATCGTCGCTTAGATACGCACCATTTGGGCTAAAGCGCGTGATAGTGAGTGTTTGGATTTTGCCAAGCTGCATCTTAGGCTATATTTATTGTGGATTTTGTATTGTAGATTTTGCTTAAAAATCACTAATGAAAACTTATCTTAGCCCAAAAGTGTCTTTACCATTTGTGAGATTCTGCGTCCATCAGCGTTTAGGGATTTTGCACTAGCCATTACTTTGCCCATATCTTTTGGGCTAGTTGCGCCTACTTCTTTGATTATGGATTCTAGCTTGGATTGTAGCTCGCTATCGCTAAGCTGTGCGGGCAAATAAGAAGTGATGATGTCTAGCTCTTTTTGCTCCTTTGCTAGCAAGTCATCTCGCCCGCCTTTTTTGTAAGCATCTATGGCGTCTTGTCGCTGTTTGGCAGCTTTTTTTATTATGTCGCTAATCGCACTATCATCTAGGCTTGCCCTAGTGTCTACTTCTACGCGCTTTATGTCTGCATTTAGCAGTCGTAAAGTATCACGCAAAAATGTATCCCCCGATTTCATTGCTTCTTTTAAGTCATTGTTTAGTTTTTCTTTTAGATTTTGCATTTGGATTCTCCGTGTTTGGTTTTAGCATTTAGCCAAAATAAAAAAGCGCATTATATCAAAACAATGCCAAAAACTAAGAAAAGGGAGTTATGAAAAAGGCTTATAAAGATTGCTATGAAATTCTACAAAAAATCTTAGGAAGCTAGGTAATTAGATTTTGCTAGTTTATGCAAAATTGCAAATCTTATTGATTTTTGCTAGAGGTTTTGCGCGAAAACCGACACTACGATAACACGCCCGCCTTGCATTTACACAAAATCTTTATGTAAATTTTATGCAAGGCAAGGCGTGGGTAAGGCTATGAAGCAAAATGAAATCTATCTACACTTGTGGTTTGGGTGTCTTTGGTGTAGAATCGGGCAGTTGTGGGTAGATTATCACAGGTTTTTTACCTGTAAGCGTGCGCAAAAACGCTTCTATATCTTTAGCTTGCTTATCATCTATTGACACGCCAAGCTGGATTTTGCCCATCTCTTTTATCGCTTCTTGCAAACTCCAAATCGCACCATTGTGAAAATACGGCGCAGTCTGCTCTACATTTCGCAAAGTAGGAGCTTTTACTAGCCCATCTTTATCGCCCCTAAAATCCCCAACTAAGCGGTGTTTATACTTTTCTACCACTTCAAAAGCCTGCATAGAGCCACCTAGATTTACACCATTATGGCAAGAAGCACAGCCCAAATCCATAAACAGCTTTAAGCCCTCTTTTTCTTGCGCATTTAGCGCACTGCTTTTGCCACGCAAAAACTCATCAAAACGAGATGGCGTAAGCAAAGTTCGCTCAAAGTTTGCAATCGCATCAGCGATATTATCAAATGTTACGCCATCACCATAGATTTTTTTAAACTCATTGACATATTCATCTATGGAAGCGATTTTTTGAACGGCTAGCTTTTGAGGAAGTGCCATTTCTGCATTGTCTTGGATAGGTCCTTTTGCTTGCTCTTTTAAGTCTTTTGCTCTCCCATCCCAAAATTGCGTAGCATTTAGCACGGAGTTATACACGGTGGGGGAGTTTAGATGATGAGGATTTGAGCTCCATTTGTGCCCTATCGCTGCTTCTACGCCGTCTATCCCTGCTGTGCCTAGATTGTGGCAGGTGTTGCACGAGATAAGCCCGCTTTTGCTTAGTCGTGGCTCGAAGTATAGCTTTTTGCCTAGCTCTGCTTTTGCCTTGCTAAATGGGCTAGATTTTATGCCATTTTGTTGCAAGATAGCATCTACTTCTTTTTGGTTTTTGGGTAGCGGAGCTAACCCTAAGTCTTTTGCCTGCTTTTGCAAATCACTTGCAAAGCTAGTGCACATAAGCGCACTCGCCACAATCACACCAAAAATCATAAAACCTTTTTTTAGCATTTGTCCTGCTAGTATTGTTGCCATTTGTTCTCCTTTAGTTGTTGTAAGTTGTTTTGCAAACCTTTTGCGCAAATTTAGATTTGCTTAAGATTTGAAGCGTAAATGCTACCCAAAAAGAAATAATAAGTGGATAATTTTTATTATTTAGATTTTTTTATTTGATAAAGTCCAAATCTTTACCAAAATTTATAAAATCATAAACACATATTGTGTTTTTACATTTTTTACGATAGAATGCGCTTCTAGGTTTTGCCAAAACCTGACAAAACCAAAAACCAAACGGTGCCAAAACCACATTTGGCAAAATCTAAAAGGAGTAACAATGAGTAAGACACCCAAGCAAATCAGTTTCAACGCGTTTGAAATGAATTGTATCTCTCATCTTAGCCCCGGACTTTGGCGGTATCCAAACGACCAAGCTCTGCGCTACAAAGATATAGAGTATTGGCAGACTATCGCTCAAAACGCCGAAAAAGGGCTCTTTGACGCGGTGTTTATCGCTGATGTCATCGGTGTGTATGACATCTATGGTGGCAATGATTTTGGTGCGCTAAAGACGGCTCTGCAAGTGCCTGTGAATGACCCTGTGCAGCTAGCCGCAGTAAGTGCAGCAGCTACCAAGCATATAGGCTTTGGTATCACTTCTGGCGTGCCTTTTGAGCATCCATTCCCTTTTGCTAGGAGGCTTAGCACGCTAGACCACCTCACAAAAGGACGCGTAGGCTGGAATATCGTAACAGGCTACCTCCCAAGTGCAAACAAAAATATGGGAGAGAGTGAGCTACCTCACGATGAGCGATATGAAGTAGCTGATGAGTATATGGAAGTGATTTATAAGCTACTAGAGGGAAGCTGGGAAGATGATGCGGTGATTTTAGATAGAGAGACGGGGGATTTTGCCAATCCTAGCAAAATCCACCACATAGGACATCACGGCAAATATTTCAATGTCCCGGGGATTCATATCTGTGAGCCTAGCATTCAGCGCACACCTGTGCTATTCCAAGCGGGCAACTCCCCTAGAGGACGCAAGTTTGCAGCCACGCACGCAGAGGGTATATTTATCGCCCCACCGACAAAGGAATACGCAAAAATCGCCGTTAAGCAAGTGCGAGACGCACTTATCCAAGCAGGACGCGACCCATATAGTGCCAAAATCTACCTACTAGCAACCGTAATCACAGACAAAACCGAAGAGTTAGCCCAAGCTAAATACAAAGACTTGCTAAAATACGCAAGCACAGAGGGTTCTTTGGTAATCAATTCTGGTTGGCTAGGAGTGGATTTGAGTAGGTATGAGCTAGATGACCCACTAAGCAATATCAAATCAAATGCCATAGTCGCTCAAGTCGAAGCTCTCTCAAACTCTACCACAGATGAGGGCAAAACTTGGACTTTGCGTGATTTAATCAAGCTAACAGGCATAGGCTGCCAAGGACCAAAAATCATCGGTAGCCCACAAAAAGTCGCTGATATTTTGCAAGAATTTATCGCTTATAGCGATGCAGATGGATTCAATCTCGCCTATGCCACCACCCCCGGAACTATCCAAGATGTAGTGGAATTTGTCGTGCCAGAACTCCAAAAAAGAGGTGCATACAAGCAAGAATACACTCAAGGAAGCCTAAGGCACAAGCTTTTTGGCAAGGGAGATAGACTAGATTCTAGTCATATTGCCTCGCAATACCGCGTAGGAGGACCAAAATCTAGCATAGATGACTACACGGGCACAGGCAGAAGTAAGGCAAAAAAGGAGGTAGATTATGTCATATAATGACTTACAAAAAGGGATTTATATCTTGCACGAAAATCCAGAGTGGATTCCGCCATTTAGAGAGGCTTTTAATCGTGCAGGGGTAGAGTTTGGCGAGATTATTCTCACACAAGGAAGCATAGATATAGATAGGGAGCCACCACAAGGTGTGTTTTGGAGTAGGATTAGTGCTTCAAGTCATACGCGTGATAATGCTTTCTCTAAAGAGTATGGACGCTCTATTCTTTCGTGGCTAGAGTCTCACAATCGCCGCGTGATAAACCCTAGCTCCGTGCTAGAGCTGGAAGTAAGCAAAGTGCGACAATACCTCGCACTATCTCAAGCAGGATTTCGCACGCCAAAGACCATAGCTGTATTTGGCAAGGCTACTTTGCTAGAGCAAGCCAAAGGCTTAAAAACCCCCTTTATCACCAAGCACAATCAAGGTGGCAAAGGGCTAGGAGTTCGGCGATTTGATAGCTATGAGGAGTTTGCCGACTATGTGCAATCTAGCGAGTTTGAAGCACCAATCGATGGCGTTACGCTATTGCAAGAGTATGTCCGCTCTAAGGAGCTATTTATCACGCGACTTGAGTTTATCGGTGGTAGATTTCACTACGCAGTGCGCGTAGATACAAGTGGAGGAGCGTTTAAGCTATGCCCAGCTGATGCGTGTGCGATAGAGGACGCAAAATCCACAAGCGAGATTGTCCCAGAGCTAGCAGGAGCGGCGTGTGATATAAGCGGTGGTGGTGCTAGCAAATTTAGCCTGCGCAAAGACATTGGCGAGGATACGCCACTTGTAAAGCAGCTAGAAGAGTTCCTAAAGCTACACAAAATCGAAGTCGCAGGTGTGGAATTCATAGAAACACAAGAAAATGAGAGAGGCGAGGGCGAAATCGTGGTGTATGACATAAATACCAACACCAACTACAACAAAGCCGTAGAGGACACGCTTAGAGCGCAGAGCAAACAAGCTGCAAGCGATAGAATCGTGGAATTTTTGAGCGAGCAACTACAAAAAATCAGCTCTAAGCAAACAGCTTAAATCTCGCAAAAAGCAAAATCTAAAAAAAGGAGACAAAATGAAAATGAAGTTTGGATATTGGACACCTGTATGGGGGAGCTGGCTACGAAATGTCGATGATGACACTACAAAGTGCAGTTGGGAATACATAAAAGACTTGGCACTAAACGCAGAGGAGCTAGGCTATGTGCTAACGCTAGTACCCGAACTCTACCTAAATGACATAAAAGGCGAAAAAGCCCCTGTGCTTGATGCGTGGGCGATAGCAAATGGGCTAGCTGCTATAACCAAAAAAATCGAAGTCCTAGCAGCACTTCGCCCCCAATACCACCAAGTCGCCCTAACTGCTAAACAAATCGCCACTATCGCACAAATAAGCGGGAATCGCTTCAGTGTAAATATGGTAAGTGCGTGGTGGGAAGAGGAAGCAAGGCAGTATGGCATAAACTTTGATGGGCACGATGACAGATATGCCCTTGTCAAAGAATACACCGATGTTTTGCGCGGATTTTGGAGTGAGACACCTTTCACACACAAAGGCAAGTATTATAACTTTGAAAACTCCTACAACGAGCCAAAACCTACCAAAATGCCACTTGTGTATGCGGGAGGAGAAAGCGATGTAGGGCGAGCTACCATAGCGCAATTTGCCGATAGGTATCTAATGCACGGGGGCACGGTAGAAGAAGTGTGGGAGAAAATCAACGATATGAAAGAGCGCAGAGCAAAGGCTGGCAAACCACCTTTTAGCGCGTTTGGAATGGCGACTTATATCATCGTGCGTGACACAGAAAAAGAAGCCCAAGATGAGCTAAAGCGCATAACCACAATCAAAAATTATGAGGATTACGCAAGCTCATATAGCGATTTTACGGGCAATTCACAGCTTGACTTAGAAATCACCAAGCAAGAATACAGCGTATCAAATCGCGGACTTCGCTCCAATCTCATCGGCACGCCCGAGCAAGTAGCAGAGAAAATCCGCGAATACCACAAAGCAGGGCTAAACCTCCTAATCGTGCAATGTGCTAATGTGAGAGAAGAGCTAGAAATGATTGCTAAAAAAGTGTTTCCTTTGGTTTAGTTGAGTTTTACGCATTTAATCTTATGGATTTTGGAAAAGTTTGCATTTATTCATCGTGTCATTTAAGGAATCACAATGCAAACAAAACCTATCCATATCCCAAGCATAGTAGCAGCAAGCAGTGGCAATCTAATTGAATGGTTTGATTTCTACATTTATGGCTTTGCTGCGGTGTATTTCGCGCACAATTTCTCAAACGCCACCTCGCCCTTGCTAGCACAAATCGAAGTCTTTGGCGTGTTTGCAGCGGGGTTTTTGATGCTACCTGTGGGGAGTGTGATATTTGGGCGCATAGCCGATAGAGATTCTCGCAAAAAAGCGATGATAGTATCTATCTTGTGTATGGCATTTGGCTCATTTGCTATTGCGCTATTGCCTGATAAATCCTCCATAGGCGACACAGCTATTATATTACTTCTGCTTGCTAGGCTTATTCAAGGCATAGCTGTTGGTGGGGAGTTTGGCATAGTCGCAGCATATCTTAGCGAGATAGCCCCTAGTGGCAAGCGCAGTTTTTACTCGTCATTCCAATACGCCACCATAATCGGTGGACAGCTTCTAGCAGTGGCTAGCATTAGCTTTTTGTTTTTATTTTTGTCCCAATCCCAAATGCAAGATTTTGGCTGGCGGATTTTGTTTTTAGCTGGTGGTGTGTTAGCACTAGGTAGCCTTATCTTTCGTGGATTTATGCGTGATGATTCTCACAAGGTTTTGGAGGCATATAGCGATAGAGGTAGCCTAAGCGCACTTTTTAAATCGTGGAAAGGCTTAGCCCTCGTAGTTGGCACTACTGCTGGATGCACGATAGGATTTTATACCATAACGGTATATCCCAAAATCTTTATGATAAATAACGGCATAGACGCTTTTGTGGCAAACAACATTATGCTAGGTGCGCTTTGTGTGCTATGTGTGGCGATACCGCTTGTGGGCTACATAAGCGATAAAATCGGGTTTAAAACCTCGCTTAGCATTTATCTAGGATTTTGCATAGTGGGAATCTATCCGCTATTTTTGCTACTTGGAAGCACCAAAGACTATCTAGTGCTATTTGGCATAGCTAGCTTTATGTGCTTTATGCTTAGCTTTTACACAGCAGTAGCTGGCATTTCCAAAACCACGCTTTTCCCACCGCATATCCGCGCACTTGGTGCAGGGCTAGGTGCGATGATAAGTGTGGGGATTTTTGGTGGAAGTGTAAACTATGTCGCTTTGCAGTTCAAATCACACGGAATTGAGCAAGGATTTTTTGTGTATTTTGGGGTGTTTGCGTTTATATCGCTTGTATGTGTCGCACTTATCCCCAAAAAGCGCGAACTAGACTAACCCAAAGCCCCCTAAATCCGTGCCAAAATCAACAAACTAAGCCAAACTAGACTAGATAAACCCTAAAATCTTAAAATGATTCTACGCAAAAGAATCTATAAAAATCTAAATAAGGAGCAGTAATGCACTCAAAAAAGAATAACAAACATCACAAACACGAACACGACAAAAACGAGATAAACGCAAACTTAAGCGATTCTAAGCGAATCTCAAGCGTCATCGCCGCAAGCAGTGGCAATCTCGTAGAGTGGTTTGATTTCTACATTTATGGCTTTGCTGCGGTGTATTTCGCGCACAATTTCTCAAACGCCACCTCGCCACTCATTCAGCAAATCTCCGTATTTGGCGTGTTTGCAGCGGGATTTTTGATGCTACCTGTGGGGAGCGTGATATTTGGCTCGATTGCCGATAAAGTCGGGCGAAAAAGCTCTATGGTAGTCTCTATCGTGTTTATGGCACTGGGCTCTTTTAGCATTGCTTTTTTGCCCGATAAACACACTATCGGCGATGTGGCGATTTTGCTACTTCTGCTAGCTAGACTTTTGCAAGGCGTGGCTGTGGGTGGGGAGTATGGCATAGCTGCAGCTTATCTTAGCGAAGTAGCCCCCAAAGGCAAGAGGGGATTTTACTCATCATTTCAATACCTAACCCTAATCGGTGGGCAGCTTCTAGCAGTGGCTAGCATTAGCTTTTTGTTTTTGTTTTTGGACGAATCCCAAATGCAGGATTTTGGCTGGCGGATTTTGTTTTTTAGCGGCGGTGTGCTAGCACTTCTAAGCCTACTTGTTAGGACATTTATGAGTGATGATTCTAGTGAGAAGCTAAAAAAATACGAGGATAGAGGTAGCTTCAAAGCGTTGCGAAAATCGTGGAAAAGTGTTGCCCTCGTGCTTGGAATCACCGCTGGGTGCTCGCCTGCATATTATATCATCACGGTGTATTCCAAAGTCTATATGATAAACAACGGCATAGACGCACACATAGCAAACAACATTATGCTAGGTGCGCTTCTTGTGCTATTTGTTGTCGTGCCATTTATGGGTGCGCTAAGTGATAAAATCGGCTTAAAAGTTTCGCTCCTCATATTCTGCGTGTTTGCCTTTTTTGGCGTGTATCCGCTGTTTTGGCTGATGAAGGGAGTAAGCGACCCGCTTATTTTGTTTGCAATCGTAGGCTTTATGTGCTTTATGCTTGGATTTTATAGCGCAGTGGCTGGGATATTTAAAACGACTTTGTTCCCACCGCAAGTGAGGGCACTTGGCACGGGGATAAGCTACACCATTGGGGCAGCAGCATTTGGCGGAAGTGCCAACTATGTGGCATTGCAGTTTAAAGCTAGCGGAATAGAGGAGGGGTTTTTTGTATACTTTGGGGTGCTAATGGCAGTAGCGATAATCTGCGTGGTGCTTATCCCCAAAAAGCGTGAGTTAGATTGATTTTGGTGGATTTTGGTGGAGTTGATTGACTTTGATTGATTTCGGTGTGGCTTAGTGAGATTTGGTAAGATTGACAAGGGCAGATTTGGTAGGCTTTTGGCAAGATTGATTGGCTTGGTAGAAGTATGAGTTGTATGAGTTAGGATTTCTTGCCTAATAAATCCTAACTATGCTAAAAATAATCTTTGCAAGGTAATTTTTGATATAATCTACATTTTATAATCCTACCTCTTGGATTTTTGGTGGGATTGCTAGCCATTAAATTATCTTGCCACAAGTTTTTATAAAAAATTTTTGAGATTGAAGCAGAAATATTACATTTACAAATTTTCACTTTCATAGCTTTAAGGACACAGATGCAATCCTTTAATCAACCCCATTCCCACCTAGTCTCTATCATTATCCCCATTTACAATGTCGCGCCGTATTTAAGCGAGTGTATCCAAAGTGTGCTTACACAAAGCTATGAGAATCTAGACATTATTCTAGTCGATGATGGAAGTAGTGATGAGAGTTTAGAGATTGCATTAGAGTTTGCTAAAAAAGATAAGCGAATCTTTGTCATCTCTAAGCCAAATGGAGGGCAAGCCACAGCAAGAAACTATGGAATAGAGTTTATCAAAGGTAGTGCATTACGAGAGTTTTTTGATTCTTGTCATACTGAGGGCATAGCCCGAAGTATCTCAAATGGAAATGATAGAGATTCTTCGCTTCGCACAAATGCTTCGCTCAGAATGACAAACGATTTAGATATTTCGGCTTTTGCAAAGCCTCAATATGACAATAAAAACTTAGTTAGCAATGACAATGTTCATTGTCATACTGAGCGAAGCGAAGTATCCCACATTCAAAGCCTATCCCAAACCCACTCTTTTGCTAAAACCTACAAATCCCTTAGCGCGCAAGAAGTGCAATCCCACTTCAAAAAACTCCAACCAAACTTTATCAAAAGCGATTTAGAGAGGATAAATGACTTTATTACCCAAGAGCTTCCAAAAGATGCACTTATTCATTTCATAGATAGTGATGATTATATAGAGCCACGGTGCATAGAGATATGTGTGCAAAATTTGCGTGAAAAAGATTTAGATATTTTTGTGCATAATTGGAGTGATTTTGATGAGGAGACAAAGACGCTTAGCAAAGGTGCATATATGGGCAAACTTAAAAAAAATAGCTATGAGAGTGGCTTAGAGCTCCTCTCTCACAATAAAATCTATAATTTCTTTTTTGCGTGGCAAGGGCTTTTTAGAGCAAGTATCCTTAATCACTACGCCTTACGCTACACAGAGGGAATCTACCACGAAGACCACGACTTTGGGACATTGCTTTTTGCCCTAGCAAAAAGGAGTGCATATAGTGATGAAGCACTCTATGTATATAGGAAAAGGGCAGGCTCGATAATGAATAATCAAAGAGATGTCGCTATGCCTCCTAAACTCCCTAGCTTTTTAGAGCCTTTGAGAGGGGATTTTGAGAGCTACAAAGAAATGCGAGCGTATTTCAAGGCATATTGCTTTGTGGTGGTGGGGTTTAGGCTTAATAATTATCACAAAATAGATAGACGAGAAAGGCAATTTTTTGGCAAAACCATACAAAGCTGTATCAAGCCATATATAGATGACTTTTACAATGTAAGCAGTTTTTATACACCAAGTGTTAAGGATTTTTTAGCTAAAATGGGATATAAGAATATTACCTTACGGCACTTTTATTTTTTGTTAAGAAATTATTGGAGAAATCCAAAGAAATTTTTACGCCTTTTTGGTTTGAGAGAGAAAAATGCAAAATCCTAAATTTTCGATAGTTATCCCCGTGTATAATGCAAAAGATTTTATAGCAGAAGCGATTGATAGTGCTATAAATCAAAGTTATGGTAATATAGAAATTATCTGCGTTGATGACAAAAGTACAGATAATAGTGCAAGCATAATCAAGGAATTTATGGCAAAAGATAAACGAATAAAGCTTATTTGCAATGAGATAAATTTAGGCACTTTTGCCACGAGAAACAAAGGGGTGCTAAATGCTAGCGGAGAGTATTTGCTGTTTTTAGATGCTGATGATATGCTTAATGTGAATGCGTGTGAGAGGCTAGATAAAGAGCTACGATTATATAATGATAGAGGACAAAAGATTGATATTTTGGCGTTTAATCACATAATGGCAAAAGAAAGCGGACAAAAGGCACAAAAGAATTTTAACCTTTTATATCCTAAAAACGGGATTTTTTCTATCAAAGATTTTGTATTAGAATCTGTAAAAAATGGTATTGGCAAGTATTGGACTTTATGGGGCAAGGCATTTTTACGCTCTACTTATACCCACTCTTTGCAGAATCTAGATTTAAACCAAAGGCTTCTTATGGCAGAAGATGGGCTAAATTTTATCAATGTTTTATTTTATGCTAAAAACTACGCCTACATAAGCGATGAGTTATATATCTACAAAGACAATGAAAATTCTATCACGCAAAGAAACGATAAGGAAAAGCTACTTATTACAATACAAAATCATAGCTATGTCATTGATACACTGCTAGATTTAAGCGAGCAATTTTCGCCATTTGAGCGATATTTAGCGCAGATTTTTTGTATAGAGCTAGAGATTTCAAATATCAATTTTGCAAAAAGAAAACTAAATCCATCACTTCTAAATTATCTTGCCACAAGTTTTTACAAGAAATTTTTGAGATTGAAGCAGAAGTATTACATTTACAAATTTTCACTTTCATAGCTTTAAGGACACAGATGCAATCCTTTAATCAACCCCATTCCCACCTAGTCTCTATCATTATCCCCATTTACAATGTCGCGCCGTATTTAAGCGAGTGTATCCAAAGTGTGCTTACACAAAGCTATGAGAATCTAGACATTATTCTAGTCGATGATGGAAGTAGTGATGAGAGTTTAGAGATTGCATTAGAGTTTGCTAAAAAAGATAAGCGAATCTTTGTCATCTCTAAGCCAAATGGAGGACTTAGCTCAGCACGCAACACAGGAATGGAGTTTATCAAAGGTAGTGCATTACGGGAGTTTTTTGATTCTTGTCATACTGAGGCTTTAGCCGAAGTATCCCACATTCAAAGCCTCTCCCAAACCCACTCCTTTGCCAAAACCTACAAATCCCTTAGCACGCAAGAAGTGCAATCCCACTTCAAAAAAATCCAACCAAACTTTATCAAAAGCGATTTAGAGAGGATAAATGACTTTATCACCCAAGAGCTTCCCAAAGACGCACTCATTCACTTCATAGATAGCGATGATTATATAGAGCCACGGTGCATAGAGATATGTGTAAAAAACTTGCGCGAAAAAGATTTAGATATTTTTGTGCATAATTGGAGTGATTTTGATGAGGAGACAAAGACACTTAGCAAGGGTACATATATGGGCAAACTCAAAAAAAATAGCTATGAGAGTGGCTTAGAGCTTCTCTCTCACAATAAAATCTACAATTTCTTTTTCTCTCCACAAGGACTTTTTAGAGCAAGTATCCTTAATCACTACGCCTTACGCTACACAGAGGGAATCTACCACGAAGACCACGACTTTGGGACATTGCTTTTTGCCCTAGCAAAAAGGAGTGCATATAGTGATGAAGCACTCTATGTATATAGGAAAAGGGCAGGCTCGATAATGAATGCAAAAAGTGCTATGCCTACTAAGCTCCCTAGCTTTTTAGAGCCTTTACGAAAAGATTTTGAGAGTTACAAAGAAATGCGAGCGTATTTCAAGGCGTATTGCTTTGTGGTGGTGGGGTTTAGGCTGTGGGAGTTTTATGAAGCGATAAGCGCGCTAGAGAAGTCGCTAGAAAATCAAGGTGCGGATTTTGCACATTTTAAACAACTTAGGCAACGCGCAGAGAGCACAAGTCTTGCAAGTCGTGGGTTTTGTAGCGGGCTTTGCAAGGAGTATGAGGGCTTTTTTGGCAATATCACGCTAGGCTATGTGATGAAAGTGTTTAAAATCCCCCTAGATAAAGACCCAATGGGGCTAAAGGCAATGCTAAAGCAAATTCGTTTCAAAAAGCCCCTAGTGTGGTGGCATTTCATCAAAGACTTGCACCGCCAGCCCAAAAAACTCCTACATATCGCAAATATGCGGTATTTTGGCAGATAATCCACGCAACAATCCACACACAAAGAACCAAAAACACCAAAACCAAACGAAGCACCCTAGCAAATTTAGTACAGCAATCAAAATACCCACCTTACCCCCAATCTTTCAAAATACCAAAAAACCCCGACCCCTCACATAAACTTATGCAACGAATTTGCCTTGCCCATCCACGCTATGAGCTCTTCCCACTTTTCATCTTTAATGAGGCTTTCTGCGTATAGCATTTCTTTGCCAAAAGATTCTATGGATTCTAGTAGATTTTCTTTGTTTTGGGCAAACACATCACGCCACATTATAGGCGAGCTTTTTGCGATTCTGCTCATATCTTTAAACCCACCACCGATTAGGGCTAGGATATTTTGTGGCTCTTCTTGAGCTAGCACGGTGTTTGCAAGTGCAAAAGAGATGATATGTGGCAAATGAGAAATATACGCGGTGTGTTTATCGTGCTCTGTGGCACTCATTTTGATTAGTCGCATACCTATGGAGATAAAGATTTGCTTGGCTAGGGAGACTTGGGATTGCCCACTGTGCTCTTCATCAGTGATGATTACGATTTTGTTGTAAAAAAGCCCTTTTATCGCAGCACTTGGACCAGAGTTTTCTGTCCCACTCATCGGGTGAGCTGCGACAAAGTTTTTGCGGATTTGCGGAGGGATAGAAGCGATGATTTTTTGCTTAGCCCCACCCAAATCAATGATAGCGCAATCTTGCTTTATGTTTTTTAGCTTCCCTAGAGTGTCGATGATAGCATCAAGTGGCGTAGCCAAAAATATCACATCGCATTTTTCAATCTCGCCAAACTCCACACACTCATCGACAAGTCCCAAAGACAAAGCCTGCTGTGAATGCAAAGGATTAGTATCATAGCCAAAGATACGACTAAAGACAATCGGCGAACTTTTTGACTCGCTCGCCTCACGCAGAGCAAGCCCCATAGAGCCACCGATAAGCCCTAAGCCGATGATTCCTACGGATTTTCTCTCTTGCATTTTTGTGCCTTTTAGGATTGATTTTATGTTATTTGGATTTTTGTTTTATTTGTAAGGGTTTGGGCAGAAAGCGATTATTTAAGATAGATTTAGAAATGGTGTGCTCGGAGGGATTCAAACCCCCGACCTACAGGACCGCAACCTGTTGCTCTATTCAGCTGAGCTACGAGCACATTTGGTTATTTGCTTCTTAGGCAGTTATTTTGCTAGATTTTGTAGAAAATCGCAAAACGCAAATTGTATCTAAGATTGCGTAAAATTTAGTTGAAATTTATGCGATTTTTGCTAAAATCCCGCACTTAAAGTGTTTTTTGGATTGATTGTGTTTTGGCTTATAGACAGCTTAAAAATCCAAAATCTAAAACAGAAAGGTGGTGAGACAAATGCCCGGTATCAGAGTAAAAGAAGGCGAATCTTTTGATGAAGCCTATCGCAAATTCAAAAAGCAAACCGATAGAAATCTAGTCGTTACAGAATGCAGAGCACGCAGGTTTTTTGAAAGCAAAACAGAAAAACGCAAAAAGCAAAAAATCAACGCTAAGAAAAAAATGCTAAAACGACTTTATATGCTACGGCGATATGAGTCTAGGCTCTAGTCCCTCATAGCTACTTTATAGATACAAGGCTAGATTTGATTCTGGCTTTGTATCTCTTTTGCACACTTCTTAAAGCATTTTTACAACACCAAAGTTTGACAGCTTTTGTTTAGACTTTCTTTTTTACCTCTTTCACTTATTTTTCTATTTCTCACAAGATTCCCCCCTACTCCAAAAAAAAATTTTTTAATTTTGTTTTCTTTTTTAGTTTATTTTGTTTCATAAAGTTACCATTCATTGAAAGATTCCACAAAGGTAAGCAAAAATATCTAGTAATTTAGGATTTTAAGCTAGAATCTAGTGCTTTTCACAAAAGTCCTACAAATCTAAATTAAGGAGCAAAAATGGACAAAACAGCACAAAACCTATCAAATGGCTTTTTTCCCAAAATCCACAAGGCATTTAGCACAAGTCTGCTAGGTGGCGCACTTATCGCCACAGCTAGCTTTTTTGTAGCGTGTGGGGACAAACCCCAAGACGACCCAAACAAAACCTACACTATCAAATTTGCCCACGTAGTAAGTAGTGGCACACCCAAAGGCAAAGCCGCAGATTTGTTTGCCAAGAGAGCGGGCGAGCTAAGCGGTGGTAGGCTAAAGGTAGAGGTTTTCCCTAGCGCACAGCTTGTCGATGATGACAAAGTATTCCAAGAGCTAAAGCGCAACAACATTCAGCTAGCAGCCCCCGCATTTTCCAAATTCACACCTATCTCAAAAGAATTTAATCTATGGGATGTGCCTTTTATATTCCGTGATAATTCCCACTTGCACGCAGTAATGGATGGCGAAGTAGGCGAGATTCTAAAGCAAGCAATCGCCAAAAAAGGCTTCATAGCACTTGATTATTGGGATTCTGGCTTTAAGCAGTTTAGCACAAACAAAAAGCCTATCATCACTCCCGAAGACGCAAAAGGACAAAAGATGCGCATAATGAGCTCCAAAGTCCTAGAAGAGCAAGTAAAAGCAATGGGTGCAAATCCCCAAAACATAAACTTCGGCGAAGTGTATAGCGCACTACAAACAGGCGTAGTCGATGCTGCTGAAAATCCACTCTCAAACCTCTACAACTCTAGATTTTATGAAGTGCAAAAAAGCGTAACAATGAGTAATCACGGCTACTTGGGATACCTTGTCATCGCAAGCGAGAAGTTTTGGCAAGAGCTGCCAAATGAGCTAAAAGAAGTCGTGCAACAAGCAATGAGAGAAGCGACACTTTTTGAGCGCGAAGAGAGCGAGCGAGACGAAGCAGTGCTACTCAAAAACCTAAAAGACTACGCTAGCAAAAATCCAAGCAAACTCACTATCTACACGCTTAGCGAAGCCCAAAAGAAGCAATGGCAAGAACTTATGGTAGGGATTTATCCTAAGTTTTATGACTTGATTGGCGAAGAGCTTATCAAAAAGACACTTGATACCAAGTAGTCCAAATACGGACAAACAAGCAAAATAATCACTTCTGTCTATATCACTTTTTCAAGGTAAGCTAAGATTTTGGCTTGCCTTGATTTCGTATTTGGATTTTGTCTTTTGGATTATTTCTTTGGAATCTTGCGCTTGGATTCTTACGCCAGCCGCCAGCCCGCCAACGCTTGCCAACGATACATTTTGCTACATTTAAACCCCACAAATCTTACAAAACAAAATCTAGTATTGCTTTATTGCATTCTGCTTTATTGCGCTCTTTCCTTGCATTTCCTGCTTTTTTGTCGCTTTTTAGATTGCTCTTTTTGCACTATCATTTGCTTAGCCACCGCAAACACTCCGCCACAAATAATCCACAAAAAGCAAAAACTGCAAAAACACAAGCATAAGCCCCTTAAAAATCAAGACTTAAAATATCAAAGCGTTTAGCAAAAACTAAAAATTCCACAAGTATTGTATGGTAAGTATGTGTGAGCTATTTTTGGGCTCATAAAGTCCAGTTCTTATGATTGTAGCACCTGTCTTATCTTTGTAATCTGGTTTTGTTACCCTAACGCCGGGTGAGTCAGCTAAGCTCCAATACTCATACACAAGCCTAAAAGAATTTACTCTATCGTTCTTTGTTTTGTAAGTTGCACCGATATATGCCTTTGCGCCTAAGCCCTCATCTTGTAATACATCTAAATCCCTGCTAAAATGCCATTTTGTCGAGGTGGATAGATGATTGCCCAATACAAATACATTTATCCCACCCATATAGTTTATCGCCCATTTTTCGCTTAGTGCCACCTCGCCTTCAAGCTGGATTGGCACATATAAGTAACCTTGTAGTCTATCCATAGTTAGCAAATCCGTGCGATTGAAATAATACCCCAAGCCAGCTTGAAAATATAAGCTCGCATTTTCTGCTAGAAAGGCTTTAAGCAGATTATACCCCGCTTTCACTTCGGCGTGATAAAAGCTACTCATCATAAAACTAACAAGTCTTTGTTTATCTTTTTCTCCATCAGAAACATCTAATATACCACCTGTATATTGCCCAAGTGCGATATTTGCATCTAGAGCAAAATCTATCTTAAACCCACCACTTGCCACATAGCCCAGATTTCCATAAATATTTAAAAGTGCCATATCTAGGTTCATAATATGCGCGCCATTCTCGTCAACTTCACCATAATAATAATACCCCGTGCCTATTCCTAGTGATTTATAAGCTCCATTTTTTAGCAGGGTAGATTCTGCATAAGTATTGCTTAGTCCCAAGCCCAAAAAAGCGCAGATAACAAAAAATGTCTTTCGTGTTGCGTTAAGTATATTTATATTCATCTCACACCTCCTTAAAATCCAAATCCAAGCTGTAAGCCCGTATAAATAGTATGGCTTTGTGGGTAGCGCACATTTGCACTTGCGCCAGCATTTATCCCTTCATCTGTTGAGTTTGTGCTTATGGTGATTTGCTTTGTATCGCCCGCGCTTAGATTTTGGTAGGTTAGATTTAGCCTTGTGAAAAAGTAGGCATTTTTACCCATTTTGTATTGCGTGCCTAGTGAAAACTTCAATCCATAGCCTGAGATAATAGAACTCAAATCTGCAGCACTTTGAGTAATACTAGCCCCATCAATACTAATACTTCCTGCTGCGACAAAAAACCTAGCAAGATATTCTAGTGTCCATTTTTGGTTTAGTCTAGCTTGCCCATCTAGCTCGACAAAAAGGTTCGAGGTAAATATTGTGGTAGCATACGGCGAAAGACCTGTGCCTTGCGCTAAGAATCTCATCTCGCCACCTAAATTGATAAACAACGGGTATTGCCACGCTTTAAGTATAGAGATAGGATTATATCCACCTTTTATTTCTCCACCAAAATCAATAAACGCCCCTCCTTTGAACTTAGTATTAAAGTTTTGATTAAGCAGGGGTTGTGCTCCTATCTGTGTCGCCCCTATGGGATATGCTCCATAGATATTGTTTGTCCCCGCGCCAAATCTCCCGCTAAATTCTAGCTTTGCATAATCACGCCAATTCCACCCTAGTGTGCCATTTATCGACATTAGTAAGCCATCTAGCCTGCTTGCTCCTGCCTTGTGGTTTAGATACTCGCCCCCTATGCCTACTCGCCCGATAAACCCTGTGCGTGCTCCACTCTCTAGTGTTTTTTGCGCACTTGCTGTGCTAGCAAGCACACTTGCTAGCACACACACAAATGCCACAAAAGCCACCAAGTCTAGCACTAGCTTTTGCATATTTCGTAGTTTTACGCTTGACATATCTTAGCTCCCTAAATCTTTTTAGTTGTCGCTTTTGTTTTTACGACAATTCATAAAGCCAAATTCTACAAAAAAAAAAAATGGTTTTGTCAATATTTTTGCAAAAAATGCACAAAAAATACACATAAATTTTTATGCAAACAAAAATACGCAAAAAACAACAAAAAATAAGAATTTAGCTAGATTTTTAACCTAAATATGATAGGATTTTGTTACATTGTTTGTGTTTGTTGTGCTTTGTTTTATCTTTGCTAGTGCGAGTTAGAAGCCACTTCGTAGAGTGAATCAATCACAAGAAGCGCGACAATAATCTATCAAACAGGAGTTTATTATGAGATTTTCAGCACTTTGTGTAGTAGGTGCGCTATCTTGCGCAAGTCTAGTAGGCACTTTGAGTGCCGCACCAGCAAAAAATGCAAACGCAAACGCACATAGCGGCGCAGCTTGGAGCTACAAAGGGACAAATGCACCTGCAAAATGGGGCGATTTGTCTCCAGAATATAGCGCGTGCAAAAAGGGCGTATATCAATCCCCTATTGATATAAAAATGGAAAATGTTTTCCAAGCAAACACTGCTAGCCCTATCAAGTTTAGCTACAAAGGCGATGTCCAAAATGTCGTAAACAACGGACATACTATCCAAGTGGATTTCAAAGCAGGTAGCTCTATCACTCTTGATAAGACACAATACGACCTTATCCAGCTACATTTCCACACTCCAGCAGAGCACAAAGTCGCGGGCAAATCTTTCCAAATGGAAGCTCACCTAGTCCATAAAGCAAAAAACGGACAGCTACTTGTCATCGCCATATTGTTTAATGCAGGGCTAGAGCACCCAGCAATCGCAGAAATCCAAAAAGTAATGCCTCAAAAAGAGGGAGAGAAAGCAAACCTTGCTAAACTTGATATGAGCACGCTCACTAAAGGGCTAGACTCTTATATAAGGCTTAATGGCTCTCTTACCACTCCTCCTTGCACAGAGGGTGTCATTTGGATAGTAAATACTATGCCTTTAGAGGCTTCCAAAGCACAAGTTGCAGCATTTACAAAAGTGTTTGGACAAAACAATCGCCCACTTCAGTCTCCAAATAACCGCGTAATCATAGAAACAGGCGACTAAGACAAGCCCAAAATAGCACTACTTAGACAAAGTCGGTGGTGCGTGGGTTTAAGCTTATGTGTCATTCGCTTGTCGCAATGATTTGACAATGATTTGATTGGTCGGCGCGGTGGTTGCTAGCATAATGATTGCGTTTGCTAAACTATTCATTCGCTTACAGCTTTATCTCTCATCATAGTCTATGATGAGAGATTTTTAGACACTTTTTTTAAGTTGCTTTTATGATTCTTGGCTTCTTGCGACTTTTTATATTCTCTTTTTGCATTCCCCTTAAAAAACCTTTTATGATTCTATTAAAAACTCTTTGATTCTCTAAAGCCCTTTTGGCGTTTTGCAAAATCTTTAGGCAAATCCCCCTCAAGCAAAAATATTTAAGCAAAATCCTTATGGCATTTCTTTCACACCCTCAAGCATATAGCACCTCACACCCTCTCGCTCATACTCCTCATATATTGCCCGTGATAGCTCATCTGCACTATCATAATCCACAAAAAGCCTAAACACCCCATATTCTTTCCTGCCACTTACTTGCTCACGCGAAGTCTGCAGAAGTGTTCGTGAAGCGTATTTATCACAGACGAAATAAAAAAAGTCATTTAGCCTACGCTCCAAAAGCATATCTACAATAGCATCTTTTAGCCTTATATCCGCATAGATTTCAAATACACACATTTCCGCGCCTTTTATTGATTTTGCTAGATTCTTATCTTTTTGGCGATGATTCTAAACATAGCGGGCAATAGCAAAAGTGTCAAAGCACTAGAGGTTACAAGTCCACCTAGCACGACAATAGCAAGTGGTTTTTGCACCTCGCTACCCACTCCACTTGAAAGTAGCATAGGGATAAGCCCAAATGCTGCGATAAACGCCGTCATAAGTATCGGGCGCAAGCGTCTTTTTGCTCCGCGCACGACTGCTTCATCAACACTATATCCTTGATGAATAAGCTCTTTGAAATACCCTATCATCACCACACCATTTAGCACCGCTATACCAAATAGCGTGATAAATCCAATACTCGCAGGCACAGAGAAATACTCACCCGAAGCAAATAGCGAGATAAGCCCGCCCGTAACGGCAAATGGGATATTTAGCAAAATCATCAATGCTAAAGGCACGCTTTTAAATGTGAAAAACAAGATAAAAAATATAACTACAATGCTAATAGGGATAACCACAGCAAAGCGCGCATTTGCTCTCTGCTGATTTTCAAACTGCCCACCATAAGTGATGAAGTAGTTTTCTGGCAATTTCACTTGAGCGGTGATTTTTGCCCTTGCCTCATCGACAAACCCTCCTAAATCTCGATTTTCTACATTGCTTCGCACTACACTCATACGGCGATTATTCTCACGCACTATCGTTACAGGACCATCGACTTCTTTTATCTCTGCGATAGAGCTCACAGGCACGACATAGCCCTTTGATGAAAACATTTCTAGTGCTTCTAGCTTGGTAATATCACTAGCGATTTCTGGCTCTTGACGGATAAGCACGGGGATTCTAGCCACACCCATAGGGATATAAGACACCAAAATCCCCTCTAGGGAGCTTTTCATAAACTTTGAAAACTCATCAGTGCTAACCCCGACATTACTCATAATGTGCTTCTCTGGCGTGATATAAAGATAGTTTACCCCCTCATTTAGCGTGGTAAACACCTCGCTACTTCCACGCACACCTTGCAAAATCTCTTTGATTTGCTTGCTTAGGGCATTTAGCGTGTCAATATCATCGCCAAAGATTTTTATCGCCAAATCCCCCCGCACGCCCGTTAGCATTTCGCTTATACGCATATCGATTGGCTGCGTGAAAGTAAAGCTAATGCCTACAAACTGCTCCAAAGAAGCGGCAATTTTTTTGATAACCTCATCTTTTGTCTTTACTTGCCACTGCTCTTTTGGGATAAATGATATAAACATATCGGTTTGATTCATTCCGCCCAAGTCAAGCCCTAGCTCATCTGTCCCCGTGCGAGCGACTAGAGATTTTACTTCAGGGACGGAGGATTTGATAGCTTTTTCTATGCGCAAGATTAAATCGCGTGATTGTGGGATAGAAATCGATGGCGTAGTTTCTACCATTAGCACGACATCTCCCTCATCAAGCGTTGGCATAAACGCCCGCCCAATGAAAGGAAAAAGGCTCAAAGCAAGCACCAAAAATATAAGCGCACTTGCGATGACTAGCTTTGATTTTTCAAGGCAAAAATTTAGGGCTGGCTCATAGATTTTGTTGATATGTCGCATAAGCCAAGTCTCGTGATGCTCCTTGCTTTTTAGCACGATAGAAGCGATGACAGGGATAACCGTTATAGAAAGCACGAGCGAGCCAAGCAAGGCAAAAACGATACTTTTGCCAAGTGGACCAAACATTTTGCCCTCGATTCCCTCTAGTGTGAGGATAGGCACAAAAAACACAATGATGATGATGATACCACTAACCACCGATAGCGAAATCTCTTTGCACGCACGATATAGGGCGTGTAGCTTTGTCGTGGTGGTGTTTGTGCTAAGTTTTTCAAAGGCGTTTTCCACCATTACCACCGCAGAATCCACCAAAATCCCAATAGCAATAGCAAGCCCGCCTAAGCTCATTAGATTGGCACTCATTCCACTTAGATTCATACAGATAAACGCCACGCTAAGCGCACAAGGCAATATCACACTCACAGCTACCGCTGCACGCAAATCCCCCAAAAACAAAAACAGCAAAATCACAATTAGCACAATAGCTTCAATAAGCACCTTTGTTACATTATTTACCGCCTTTTGCGTCAAATCACTCCTATCATAAAATACATTTAGGCTTACCCCATCTGGCAAAAGTGGCTTTAGCTCATCAAACTTCTTATAAATCTCTACGATTGTGTCACGAGAGTTTGCTCCCTTTAGCGATAGCACCATTCCTTGTGTGGCTTCGCCTACGCCGTCTTTGGTTACAAAGCCTAGTCGTGTAAGCGAGCTAGTCTGCACTGTGGCAAAATCCCCTATTCTCACAAAGCCAAACTTCGTCTGTATGGCTAGCTCTGCGATTTGCTGTGGGTTTAGCGCGGCATTTTGGATTTTGACTAGGAAGTTTTCTCCATCTCTATCCACGCGTCCTGCGCCGTCATTTTTTAGGCTTGCTTTTAGGACTTCTTCTAGCTCGGTTATTGTTATGCCAAGCCTTGCCATATCGTTAAAATCTGGCATAACAACAAACGCCTTTGCAAAGCCACCTAGCGAATTAACATCGGCTACACCTTTGATTTTGCGCACTTCGGGACGAATGGTAAAATCTAGCAATATGCGCTTCTCCATATCGCTAATATCCCCCTCAATAGTAAACATAAACATATCAGAAAGAGGCGTTACAATCGGTGCTAGACGCACTTCCACGCCATCTGGCAAATCATCTATGGCATTTGCAAGTCGCTCATTTGTCATCTGCCTCGCTAGATAAATATCTAGACTATCTTCAAAATCTAGCACAATATCAGCTATGGCGTATTTAGAGTTTGAGCGCAAAAGCCTTTGGCTAGGAAGTCCTTGCAGCTCTAGCTCCAAAGGACGCACTACGCGATTTTCCACTTCCTCTGGAGCCATTCCGGGGGCTTTGACAGAGATTCTTACCTGTGTAGAAGACACATCTGGAAAGGCATCAATAGGAATACTAATAAAGCTATATCCACCAAATACAAGTAGCCCAAAGCCAAGTATGAGGATAATGATTCGCTGGATAAGGGAAAATTCTATGATTTTTGCTAGCATTAGTGGCTATGTCCTCCTATACCGACATTGTTTATAAGCCCTTTTAGTGCGATTAGAGAGCCTGAAGCGACTTTCTCATCGCCTCTAAATCCACTAGAATCTATCACAAAAGACTTGCTTCGCTTCTCTACGATATTTACCACACGAGGTATGTAGCCCTCTTGGGTTTTGATAAATATTAGATTGTCCTTGCCATTTTTGATAATCGCATCGGAGGGAAGCGCAAAAGTGCCTTTTGGCTGCTTGCCCTCTATGTAAATATCTGCGACTTCGCCCACACGAAATACGCCTTTTTGGAGTTTGGCAATGGCAGTTATGGAGTTGTTTGTCTTATCTATGACGACTGATACGGTAGAAATATCCCCCACATACTGCCCTTGCTCGCTATATACTTTAGAGCCCGGCACCACATAGTCTGATATAGAAGCGGGAATCTTTATGCGTGCGAGCAAATCACTGCTCTTTGAGATTCTCACATAGGGCGTAAATGCGGGGATTTTCTCCCCTGTGGTTTTTGGTGCGACTGACAAAATCCCACTAGAGCTAGCCACTACACGAAATCCGCTTTTGCCTTTAGGGTTTTTGGGGTCTATGCCAAATAGCTTAAATGAGTTTTCAAGCTGACTAAGTTTTAGGTATAGCTCACGGCTAGCTAGATAGCTTGTTTGATATTCTCTTTGTGAAATCACACCTGATTCATACAGCCCTTTGTCTTTTTGGGCGACTTCTTGGGCTACTCGGTAGCGATTGCGTGCATTTTCTAGCTCGAAGTAAGAGTTATTTAGCTCATTAGAATTTATCTCACATATCTCATCGCCCTCATTTATCGCTTCCCCCTCACGCATAGAAATCCCCACCACCACGACATCAAAAGTCGAGCTTTGTGTAGCAGACTCCTTGTCATCAAAGTCGATAAGTGCGTTAAAAGGCACACCTCTAGTAATGCTTGGATTTTGTATAGGAATGTCCTTTATGCCAAGCCCTTGCGCTTGAGAAGCACTTACTTTGACTTCATCATATTTGGTAGAAGTATCTCCTCTAGCTTCTTGCGTGTTTAGCGCGGAATATTGCGAGTTTTGTGGATTTTGCGCGTTTGTGCCAATGCTTTTTGGCGTATCTAAAGGGCTTTGTGGATTTTGCAAGGCTTGCGGCACTTGGCTAGAGCTTGCAAAATCTTGCTCGCTTGGCTGGAGATTTTGTGGGCTTTGTGCGAAATCTTGCTGACTATCTTGCTCTGTAAGATTTTGTTCTTTCATCTGCTCTTGTGTAAAATCCTGCGAAGAATGCGTATCTTGAGTTTGATGAGATTGCTCGCTGTGCGCCATTGATTGTTTGTCCTGTGTCATATCACTTGTAGCGATAAACACGATAAGTAGCACCACCACAAGCACTGCACTAGCGACAAGGGCAATCTTTCGCAACAAAATCTTATCGGCAAGCACTTTATTAGCCCTCATTTTGATTAGCTCAATTTTTTGTAAAAAATCTTCTCTCATTTATCACTCCTTATGACTTCTTGCTACTTTTTGCTAGTAAGCCTTATTGTAGCATTTCCCCTAGTGTCTCTTCTAGCATTGATTGGATAGCTATGTATTCTAGCTTGGCATCAGCAAGCGTGATAAGGCTATCCATATATGCGTTTTGGTAGGTGAGGTATTCAAAAAGGCTGATTTTTTGTGCTTCATAGGCGATTTTGCCCATCTCTACTAGCCCCTTTTTGTTTTGTATATTTTCCTTTTGTAGCTCGATATAGCTTTTTTTGTTCCTTAATTGCTCATAGTAAGAATCTAGGCTTATGGCTAGATTTGTCTTAGTGATTTGAGATTCTGCCAATGCACCGCTATGTAGGGCTAAAAACTTGCGCTTTAAGTGGGTGTTTTTGGGCGTAAAGGGAAGTGGGACACTCACGCGGAATTTCACTCCATCGCTTGACTCCGCGTGGACAACCCCTGCGCCTATCTCTATGCTATCAAATCTCTCTCGGCTAGAGATTTTGGCATTTGTCTTATAGTCTTTTGCCTGCAAATCCAAAATCTCGGTATAAAGCGATGAGTTTAGATTCTCCCTTGCCTTTGGCAAAGATATTTGCGCGTAGGCAAAATCTAGCCCCTTTACCACGACATCTCTGCGTGATGAAAGGATTTGCTCCTCAATGTGCCTAGATAGATTTGCCCCTTTTTGCGCTCTCTCATAGTCATCATACCCACTTGCGTCATTTGCACCAAAATCTGCACTGCCACTCGTGCCAATCTGGCTAGAATCTGTGGATTCTGCAATCTCATCAGGCAAGACAATCTCTCCCATCTCCACACCCAAAATCTGATGAAGCTGTCTTTGCAAATCAAGTAGTTGAGTTTGGGAGCGCATTTTTAGAAGCCTAGCATCCAAATACGCGTTATTAAAACTTATGTAGTCTTTTTTGGACATACTACCCGCATTTAGCTTGGCTTGAGCAATTTGGAGCTGGGACAAAAAATTGCTCTCACGGTGGATATAAATATGATATTTTTCTTTTGTTATGAGATAAGTAAGATAGAGCTGCTTAGCCGAAATAAAAGCAAGATTCTTATAAAGATTGTAGGTTTTTTGGTATTGCAAAGTTTGCAGGCTTAGGGATTTGTGTAGTAGTGTCTGCACCCAAGGGAGCTTTGGCTTTAGCAAAAAAAGCGCACTTACTTCTAGCTCTCTCCTGCCATAGCCATTTTTGGTGCTATCACCCTCCACTTCGGCATAGGGGCTTTCCCAAGAGTTGTAGGCTTTTTGGGATTCTAGCAGGCTTGCAAAAGTGGCTTTGCTTTTGATAAGGTTAACATTTCTTGCCTCCACAGAATCAAAAAATGTCTCTTTTGTAAGCTCTGTTAGTGGCTCTTGTAGGGTATTTTGCGAGCCCTCTTTTGAAGTATTTTGTGAAGTGTCTTTGTAGGACTTTATTACAGATTTAAAATCAAGCTTTGGTAGATTTGAATCTTTGGCACTTTTTTTGGCACTTGATTCTTTAGTATTTGTTTTATCTGTTTGGGGATTAGCCTGTGCTAGCGTGAGTAGCAAAGGCAACACACACAAGCAAAATCCACCAACCACATTTCTAGTAAAAGTATTCATAGCAAATGCTCTTTGTGGATATGGAATCAAAGCAATGTCTCTTTGTTCTTTTTTCACTTTTTATTTTCCTATACAGATTTTGGGCAGATTTATTGTGCCTTATTTATGTTATTGATTAGCACAAAATCTAGTTTAGATTTTTGATTTGACAACGCTACAAATTTGGCGACAAATCTTTGCGCAAAATAGGCATTTGGGCTAGATTCTACAACCATTTCTTAACCATTTAGCAAATCGTGGTTAAACCGATTCTAAACGGCTTTGCTTGTGGCTTCTTGCTAGATTCACGCGCATTTTGCCCACCCAAAAGCCCCAAAATCAAGCACTCCACACACATACGCAAAAATCATACCAACCAAAAAACATTATCGCTTTGTTGCCACCATTATCACAGATAAGGGCACACAATCAAAACATATACCCTAGCCATAGCTTTGATATAAGTGATTTTGACTGCATAGAGTTTGGCTTAGCCCACTCATCTATGTAAGCAACCGTAAGGTGTAAGTGTATATTTGCTAGAGATAGCTCTAGCTCGCCTACTGCTTGATTGGAAAAGTGGCTGTTTTCTAGGCTACCGTTGGGGAAAAACACACTTCTACCATAGCCAATAAATCCACCAAACTCTTTTATCGCCTTTTTGCCAGCACGGCGATAGTCTATGCGCACATAGCCACTTTGCCCACCCTCGCCATAAATGTAGGTGTTGTATTCTAGAGGGTTGTTATCTGCATAGATTGGTAGCAAGTCTGTTGCGCCATTTTTGTCATTGCCTACATATCCCGCTGCAAGTGTTAGCCCACCAAAGTGCGCCCTACCCTCTAAGTGAAGCATACCGCCATTTAGCTCGCCAAAGCCATTTTTGAAGCTATTTTTTTTATAGCACACTAGCCCTGCATTTGCAGCGGCTTGGTGCGCGGTAAAGTTATTGCTCCCACACTCGCGATAATTTAGCGCACTATAAGGCTCTTGCACCCCTGCGGTTACAAAATTTGCGTGCAATAAAAAGCTAAAATTCGTATCTTTTGCCAACTCTTTTGTAGCAAAATCTAGCTTAAACCCCGCCACCGCATAAAGACTATGCAGATAGTTTGCATAGATTCTAGCTTGGAGATTTTCACTCTCATAGTTTGCATCAGCATAAAAATTCATCTTCAAATCATAGCCTTGATATGCTTCATAAAGTCGCTTGATATGCCCAAAAGCCGAGTTTTCACTAGGGTTTGCATAGCTTTGGCGATAAAACCCACCAAAAGCAAGTCTAACCCCGCTAATATGCCCATAGATTTCCCCTCCCTCTAAATAGTCCCCAAGCCACTCATACCTCGCACCATATCTCCCTATGCGCACTCCCAAAGTCTCACTTTTGTTTAGCACACCCACATATAGCCCTGCGATATGTGCTTTGTCGCTTGTGAGAAAAATATCTTTGGCTTCGTCATTGTTGATAAAAAGCGAGATGATTTCAGGTGTGCCTCTATCGACATTTTTGCGTCCTATGTCGCTTAGGTGTGCTAGCGCAGATAGCGTGCCTCCTAGATAGATTCCTGCTAGCTTTGGTGTCTCAAAGGTAAATCGCGCAAAAAGCGCGCTATACCCACTCTCAAACCTATCTCCAAGCACGGGGGATAGCATTTGAGAGTGGATACTCGCATAGGTGGTAAATGAAGAGATTTCGATATTTTCTAGTCGCAAAAACTTGCCTAGCTCAAAGTAGGGCTGGGTTTGCTGGGTTTGGATTTTGCGTGCAGAATCCGTATAGAAATTTGTCTCATAGTCTGGCGCAGAATCAAATGGCTTGTATTCAAAGCGACTAGATTGCTCCGCTTGCTCGCTAGCGTGGATAGAGCCAAATTGTGGCTTATTTGGCACTTTTTTGCGGAAATGCAAGACATTCCACGCTTTTTGTTGGCTTGGGCTTTGTGATTTTTTGGATTCTTTGGTGGTATTTAGCTTAGATTGCGCGTCATCTTGCGCTTCTTGTGATTCTTGTGCTTGGGTAGATTGAGGTAGATTTTGTGAGATATTTTGAGAATCTTGCAAAGCAAAATCTAATGAGTTTGATTCTTGCTGGCTAGATTCTTGCAAGCTAGGCTTTTTGAGGTTAGATTCTTGTTGCTTTGCACTACTTTCTTTACTGCTTTCTTGTATGGTATTTTTTGGGGCGGCTTGCGTAGCTTTGGCATTTGTGCCAAATCCCACCACAAATGCCAAACTAGCCAAAAAAACAACAAAACGCATAAAGACAACGCTTGCAATATCTTTTTGGCTTGCAATCTTTTTTTGTATATTTGGCATACTTCCCCTTAAAATTTCAAACTCTTAAAACGCAATACCACGAGCAATAGCTACCTAAGCAATAATCTCGCCTTAATAACCACCTCTTAATACTTGGTAGCTTGAAATCTAAGCCACCCACTACCTAGCTAAATCGCCTAAATAGCTAGCTCTTTTAAGTCGCCCACTTGCTTAAACGCGCTATAAATTGCAAAAATAAGTGCCTTGCGATTTGCCCTAATTTGTGGATTTTCATCGTTGACAAGCACAGAAGCAAAAAACTCCTCCAAAGGCGATTTTAGGCTAAAGAGGGCTTCTAGGAAATCTTTTGGATTTTTGTATGTGTCTTTTTGCTTACAAATCGCTTCAAACGCTCTGTAAAGCCCTTTTTCTGCTTCCTCGCCAAAGAGAGTAGAATCAAAACTAGTTTGAGTAGAATCCATATCTTTTGTGATATTTGCCACGCGCTTAAACACCGCTATAAGCTCCTCTCTATCATCTCTTTTTAGCAGTTCTTGCAGAGCTTTTGCATTTTCTCTCATCGCTTGGATTTGCTTGTTTTCGCCTTTTGAGACACTTCTAAAAACTTGCGTGCTTATGTCTTTTTCAAATATTGATTCTAATCGCTCCATAAAAAAGTCTTGCAATAGCGATAAATCAAACTCTTTGTAGCCACCACTGCTTTTTACACTTTTGGCAATCTCGCCCAAAAACGCAACTTCTAAGCTAAAATCACTATTGTCAAACACTTCGCTTAATGCGATTTTTAGCACGCCATTTGCCGCCCTGCGAAGTGCAAATGGGTCTTTTGAGCCGCTTGGGATTTTGCCTATACTAAAAAGCGAAAAAAGACTATCTAGCTTCCCACTCATCGCCACCACCGCACTTATCGCGCCACTAGGCATTGCCAAATCCTTTGGCAGATACTGCTCCTTTATGGCTTTAGAAATACTAGAATCTAGCTCTAGCGCATAATACCCACCCATAACCCCCTGCAACTCGGGAAATTCCCCCACCATTTCGCTTAGTAAATCTACCTTGCTAAGCCTAAGGGCTTCATCTACATTGTGAGAATCCGCCTCGCTTAGTCCATAGTGCTTGCACAAAAACGCACCGATAGCCTGCTCTCTGCGGGTTTTATCTAGCATACTTCCTAGCCCATCGACAAAGGCGATATTGCCTAGAGGATTTTCGCTCCCCTTTTTGCTAAAATGCTTTTTTATGTCGTTTTGGTAGAAAAACTCCGCATCGCTTAGTCGCGCTCTTAGCACCTTTTCATTGCCTTTTATGATAGGCGCACACTCCTTACTAAGTGAGTTTGCCACAAACACAAAGTGATTGCATAGCTGAAGTTTTTGAGCTTTTTTGTGTGCGACAAAATACCGCTGATTTTCCCTCGCTGAAGTTTGGATTACCTCCTGCGGCAGGGCTAAAAACCGCTCCTCAAAGCTACCCAAAAGTGCAGTAGGAAACTCTGTAATCGCCACCACTTCGCCTAATAAATCATCATCTCTTTTTACCTCTATACCCTCCTTTGCTTCAATCTCCTCAATCTGCGCCAAAATCCTCCTCTCTCGCTCTCTCTCATCTAAAATCACACCGCCTGATTCTAGCACTTCCAAATAATGGCTAAGCCCTTTTATCTCTATCCACTCAAAGCCTTTATCTCTATGGACTTTTGTGGCGGCTAGATAGGCTACTCCGTAGTGAGTTTGACACTCGCTAAAATCGCTAGATTCTAGCGGATTTATCCGCTCCCCTCCAAGCAATATCATAATGTTGTGAATAGGACGAATAAAGCTAGCTCCACCATTTAGCTTGCTATCGCCCCAGCGCATTGTTTTGCCAAAGTTTAGACTAGCTAGAAATCCTAGCACGATTTTAGGCAAAATCTTTTTGGATTCTACCCCTGCTATGACACGGTTTGCATATAGCACTTCTTTGCCATCTTTTGTGGTAGTTTGGATTTGGTTTTTTTGTATATCTGCTTTTTTTAGGAAGCTTATGCCAGCATTGCTTAGCTCGCCATTTGTGTAGGCAATACTCACAGGAGGACCAAAAAACTCCTTTATCTCATCAGCACTCCTAATAGGAAAATCTCGGCTAAAAATAGCGATTCTGCGCGGAGTGAAGTGAATCTCACATTGCGCTTTTAGCCCAAATTCTGCTAATTTGGCATTCCATTTGCTAGGGATATTTTGCCACTCTTTTAGAAACGGCAATGCGGGCAACTCCTCTGTCAAAATCTCTATGAGCAATTCTTTGGTATCGGTGGTGCTTGTCATTTGATTCCTTTTATGCTAAGCGCGTATAAAATCGTAATTGTATCAAATCAAATCAAAAAGGCTTCTCTTTATGAGCAAAAAACAAATTCTACAAAAAACAAAACTATGTGCAAATATATCTACAAATGCACTTACAAATCTTCGCACAAAATCGCTTGAAAATATTTTTGCAAAAGGATTTGATAAAGCATTTGCAAAATCGCTTGCAAAGCAAAAACCACTTATCCAAATCCTATCCAAACCCAAAATCCTAGCACTGCTTTTTTATTCACTTTTTGCTGTGTTTGGGCTATTTGTGCTAGGGATTAGCCCTCTTAGCGCAAACCAAACCAAGCCAGACCCTGCGGTATTCCCACAATATGAATGCACCGAGCCAAAAAAATTCTCAAAAACACAAAGAGATAACATAATCTATGCTTACAATTTCGGCGCACCTCACGGGATGGGCTACACACTCGCAGCTATCGCGTGGCAAGAAAGCTGTGCGGGCGTGTATATGATGAATTTTTCTGACCCAAGTGCAGGGCTATATCACGCCCATATACCTGTGGTGCTAAAATACTACTCCAAATACGAGGACAACGCTTTCACGCGCAATGTGATGGGACAAATGCTAATAGATAATCGCCTCTTTGCTAGCCAAATCGCCCTTGATACGCTTTTGTATTGGCAAAAATACCACAAAGGCAATCACAAAAACACCATAAAATCTTACAACAAGGGCTTCAAATGGCAAAAAGACAAAGAAAACAACACCCTAGCAGAATCCTACTACAATAGCGTAAGCAAAAAAATGCGTGCGCTAGAGACATATATCCCGCGCTACTCAAGGGTAAAAAACCAAAGCCTTTTTGTCGAGCTAGAAGACAAAAACAAACACTTAGAGCAGACATTTAGGACACTTCAAAATGCCAAAAAAATCGAAAAAAAAGAACTAAAGCAGCCCACAAAACAAGAATCTAAGCCAAATCCCAAGCCAAATATCACGCAAAATGCCATAAGTGCCACCCCAACTACCCAAACCCCTCCAGCTACTACAACCCAAAAAACACAACCAGCACAGCCTGCACAAACCACCAAAACAACCAACCCACCAAAAGAGCAAGAATCTACAAAAGACATCACAAAGCAGCCCAAAAAGCCACCCATAAAGCCATTTATCGAGCCCAAAAAAGACGCCCCCAAACAAAGATTTAACGAGGGGCTTGATAATGATGATTTCATAGAATTGCCTATAACGCAACGAAATATAAATGAGCTAAGCCCAAAAACCAAGCTAGCAAAAAATCACGCAACTACCAACGCAAGCACTTCTACAAATGCACGCACAAATACTAGCGCAAATACCCGACCACAAAACCGCACAAACAAATCTAATAGTCCAAATAACGCAAGCCAACTAAGCCAAAAAATCCAAAAACTTGATGAACTTTTTGATGATTTTAATCTCATCTTTGAGGGGAATTAGATTTTTAATTTCTGTATAAATTTTGGCTGATTTTGGCTATACCAAACAATTCATCAAAGCACCAAAAATCCTAAAACAAGCCTTAAAGTAAAATGTGCAAGATAAATGTGTAGCCAAAAATATATGACTAAAATAAAAATTTTATTGTATATTTTTAGCTAGGATTTTGCGTTTAAAACTTGATTTGACAAAATCTTACAATAAATCATAAAGGGAGCAAAGCTATGAAATTTAGCGGAAAAAATGTGCTTATCACAGGAGCATCACGAAGTATCGGAGCGCAAATCGCTTGCACACTTGCAGGCTATGGACTAAAAGTGTGGATAAACTATCGAAGCAAACCCGAAGTGGCAGACGCGCTAAAAGCACAGATAGAATCTAGTGGTGGTAAAGCGGCAGTGATTGAATTTGATGTAACGAATGAAGAAGCATTTTGCGCTGCAATCTCTGCGATACTTCAAAGCGATGGCGAGCTAAGCTACCTCGTAAATAACGCTGGAATCACCAATGACAAGCTAGCAATGCGAATGAAAACAGATGAGTTTATAAGCGTTATTGATGCAAATCTAAAATCTAGCTTCATAGGCTCAAGAGAAGCCCTAAAAATAATGAGCAAGCAAAGGTTTGGTGCGGTGGTAAATATCGCTTCTATCATCGGCGAGAGGGGCAATGCTGGACAGACAAACTACGCCGCTAGCAAGGGTGGAATGATAGCGATGAGCAAAAGCTTTGCCTATGAGGGTGCGCCTAGAAATGTGCGATTTAACTGCGTAACTCCGGGGTTTATCGCCACAGATATGACAGAATCTCTAAGTGAGGAAGTCAAAGAGGGCTACAAAAAAAACATTCCTCTTGCAAGATTTGGGCAAAGTAGCGAAGTGGCTGAAGCAGTGGCATTTCTGCTAAGCGATAGTGCGAGCTATATCACAGGTGAAGTGCTAAAGGTAAATGGCGGTTTATATATGTAATTTTGCTTTTTTTTATTGATTTATAGGAAAATTTTGCTAAAATAGCGCACTAACAAACTTTGAAGGAGCACACAATGGCTTTATTTGATGAAGTAAAGGAAACAATCGTAAAGGAACTAAGTGTCGAGGCTGACAAAGTAACTGCTGAAGCAGAATTTGTCAAAGACCTAAACGCAGATTCTCTTGATGTTGTCGAGCTTATAATGGCTTTGGAAGAAAAATTTGGCGTGGAAATCCCCGATGAAGAAGCAGGCAAAATCGTAAAAGTAGGCGATGTCGTAGCATTCATCGAAGCAAACAAAAAATAGCGCAAAAAGGCATTTAAGTTTTGATTAAATAGCATAAGGCTTTGCATAGATTGTTGCTAGAATCTTGCTGTGTTGCGCTGTATAGTTTATGTCATTGGCAGGATTCTAGTAAAACCTAGCTGGATTTTGGCAGAATCTATTGAAGTCTATTAGTCTTTTGAAGTCTAAAATATACTGAAATCTGTCAAAGTCTTTATTTACAGACTTAGATTTGTGTTGTATTTGAGGCGTTGCGTTATCAGTGCTATTAAAGCTAGTTGCTAGCACTATGAGATTTTCTGTGATTTTTAGCCCTTGCTGTGCTTAATGTGTTCTTATCTAGGATTTGTGTAGCAGGCTTAAGGCAAGTGTTGATTTGGAAAAATGACAGAAAATCTTATAAAATGTAGATTTTTGATTTGAGATTTAAGGAGCAATATGCGGCGCGTAGTTGTAACGGGCATTGGTATGATAAATGCGGTAGGGCTTGATAAGGCACAATCTTTTAAGTCTATCATTGAGGGTAAATGTGGCGTAAGACTGATTCAAAGCTTTGATGCGAGCGATTTCCCCGTCAAAATCGCAGCTGAAATTGAGGGCTTTGACCCTGAAGAAGTGCTAGACCCTAGAGAAGTCAAAAAAGCAGATAGATTTATCCAGCTCGCTCTAAAAGCCTCCAAAGAAGCGATGAAAGAAAGCGGACTACTAAATAGCGATGGCAAAGTCGATGAGAATCTAGCTGAACGATTTGGTGTAAGCTCGGGTGCTGGGATTGGCGGACTTGCAAATATTGAGAAAAACTCTATCGCTTGCTTTGATAAAGGACCTAGACGAATTAGCGCGTTTTTTATCCCATCTGCACTTGTGAATATGCTAAGTGGCTTTACCTCCATAGAGTTTGGGATAAAAGGACCAAATCTAGCAAGTGTAACAGCTTGTGCGGCAGGCACTCACGCCATAAGCGAAGCTACAAAAACGATAATGCTAAATGGTGCAGATAGGATGCTAGTCATCGGTGCAGAATCTACGATTTGTCCCGTGGGGATTGGCGGTTTTGCAGCGATGAAAGCACTTAGCGAGCGCAATGATGAGCCACAAAAAGCCTCTCGTCCATTTGATAGAGATAGAAATGGCTTTGTGATGGGAGAGGGCGCAGGAGCTCTAGTGCTAGAAGAATACGAAAGCGCGAAAGCAAGAGGAGCGAAAATCTACGCTGAAGTAGCAGGATTTGGCGAGAGTGGAGATGCAAATCATATCACTACCCCAGCTCCAGAGGGAGAGGGAGCGTATAGAGCGATGAAAGCCGCACTATCTATGGCTAGCACTTGGGCACAATCAAACGGAGGAATAGACACTATCAAGGTGGGCTATGTAAATGCGCACGGCACAAGCACAGCATATAATGATTTATACGAGACAATGGCACTAAAAAAGGTATTTGGTGGAAAAGATACCGTGCCACCTGTAAGCTCGACAAAAGGGCAAATAGGGCATTGTCTAGGTGGAGCAGGAGCGATAGAAGCAGTAATCTCCATAATGGCTATGAATGAGGGAGTGCTACCCCCCACAATCAACCAAGAAAACAAAGACCCACAGTGTGATTTGGACTATATACCAAATGTCGCAAGAGAAGCAAAAATCCAAGCAGTTATGAGCAATTCGTTTGGCTTTGGTGGGACAAATGGCGTAGTGATTTTTACAAAGGTATAACCTAGCTATTTGCTAAAAAAAATAATCGCTAAAATTTTATAGCACTAAGCCAAATCAGGCTAGTCCAAAAGGTGTATGGTTTGGATTACCAACTCTTAAATCTAAAAGTTTTAGGCGATGAGCGGGGTAAGCTCATCTCACTTGAGGGTGGCAAAAACATACCCTTTGAGATAAGGCGCGTATATTGGATTTATGACACTTTGCCCGACATTGATAGGGGATTTCACGCGCATAAGGACTTGGAGCAAGTCATCGTGGCGATGGACGGGGCGTGTCAGTTTGTGCTTGATGATGGCAAAGCGCGATAATGGATTAAAATAGGCACTCTGCTTGACAAATATAGGAATAACAGCTATACTTTGTCTCGCGCTTGTTGGCATAGCAGTAGCGCACTTGGCTGTGTGTTTACTTGGTTAAGGGGGACTTTTGAGTAAATTATTTGGGTTGCAAAAATGAGCAAGATGATCTCTGTCGTTGATTTATTTTGTGGCGTGGGTGGATTAACTTATGGCATAAAAAAGGCTGGGTTGAATGTTGTCGCAGGTTTTGATTATGATGAAACATGTCAATATGCTTATGAACATAACAACAAAGCTAAATTTATAAAAGCAGATATATCAAAGCTAGATAGTAATGAAATAAGAAAATGTTATCATAAAAACGACATAAAGATACTCGTAGGGTGCGCTCCTTGTCAAACATTTTCCAAACAAACCAATAAATATAAAAATAGAGTTAATGATAAAAAATGGACTTTATTGAACTATTTTTCACATCACATTAATAATATTGAACCAGAAATAGTCTCAATGGAAAATGTCCCGGAATTAAGGAAATTTGATGTCTTTGAAAAGTTTAAAAATAACCTAACCGATAAAGGATATTACATATCATATAAAATAGTCAATTGCAATGAGTATGGGATACCACAAAAACGAAGAAGGCTTGTATTATTAGCTTCAAAATTTGGTAATATAGATTTAATAAAGCCAAATTGTAGTCAAAAGCAAAAAAATGTTTTTGATGTTTTAAAAAATTTACCACCACTACAATCAGGAGAGGTCAACAAGAAAGATCCTTTACATAGATGTGCAAAATTATCGTCAATCAATATTAAAAGAATAAAACAATCCAAACAGGGGGGTACTTGGAGAGATTGGGACAAAGATTTGTTGCCAAAATGTTATAAAAGGAAAACAGGAAAAACATATAGCTCTGTATATGGTCGTATGAGGTGGGATGCTCCATCTCCAACAATAACAACACAATTTTACATTTACGGTACAGGTAGATATGGTCATCCTGAACAAAATAGAGCATTATCATTACGCGAGGGTGCTATTTTGCAAACTTTTCCCAAAAGTTATAAATTTGTTAAGAATGGCGATAATATCACATACAAAGTTTTGGGTCGTCAAATAGGCAATGCTGTGCCAGTAAAATTGGGAAAGGTTATAGGTAAATCAATAATTAAACATTTAAAGGAAGTAAAAAATGTCTGATTTAGAAATGTCTTTTGACCCTCATACTATTGAACATTTAGGAATAAAAATGTATTCAAGAGTTGCTAACGCAATTGCTGAGCTAGTTGCAAACGCCTATGATGCAGACGCTGATACCGTCCATATAAAGCTATATGATAAAGATGAATTTAAAATCATAGTAGAAGATGATGGAATTGGGATGTCTTTTAATGATATCAATAGCTGTTTTTTGAGAATTGGTCGAAAAAGAAGAAAAACCGATGAGGGTAGAAAAACTCTGAAGGGGAGGACAATAACTGGAAAAAAGGGCTTGGGCAAATTGGCTCTTTTTGGCATTGGTAAAAGCATAAATATAATAACCAAAAAAGAGGATTCCGATAAGCAAATATCATTTAACTTGGATTGGGATGAGATAATAACACAAAATAGTGGCTCTTACAGACCACATTATACTATCAAAAAAGATGAATTGACAAATCATGGCACTACGATTATATTATCAACCTTAAAACGCAAAACGCCATTTGACATCCAAAGTATATCTAATGCCCTTTCTAGACTATTTAACTTTATGAATACTAATTTTAAAATAAAAATAAACTGCAATGATGGCAACATTATAGATGTTGGGCAAGAAAACAAATATGACAATTTAAATATACAGTTTCAATGGGATATGCAAGACTTATGTAATGAGATAGAATCTAACTACATAAGAAAGTGCGAATTGAAAGGCAAAATTCTATCAACACAAAAACCAGTAGTATCCGATTATAGGGGTATAACTCTATATGCTAATGGAAGGTTGGTAAATTCTGCAGGGTTTTTTGGGATATCTGAAGCTCCTGTAGCGTTGTCATATATAACAGGTTGGATTGAAGCAGATTTTATTGACGAAGAAGCGGAAGAATTAATCTCAACAGATAGACAATCATTAAATTGGGATATAGACCAGGCTCAAGAATTACAAGTTTTTTTATTTAAAATTATACAGCTAGTAACTAAAAAGTGGAACGCTCAACGAAAGCAGGAAAATATAAAGAAAACTAAAGAAAAAACAGGGGTAGATATCAAATCTTGGACAAATACGATGCCAAATAAACTAAAAAATGATATTGAGAAAATTATTGAAAAAGTTGTTGAAAAACCAGAACTTGACGAAGAGATAGCTAGTGATATAGTCAAACAATTGCACGAAATAATCCCCAAATATCCGTATTATCATTTTAGGGAATTACATAAAGAAGTAAAACAGGCATCTGAATCTGGTTATCAAAGCAAAGACTATTACAAAGCATTTTTGGAAGCAGCCAAAAGATATGTTAATGCTGTTGCTAAAAAATCAGATGATAGCTTAGATGGCGATCCATTGATGAGTAAAGTCTTTAGCGAACATAACTATAAATTAGATGTAGTAAAAAGATATAGTAATAATTCTAAAATCAGAGATTTTGTGTTAAAAGATATAAGGAGAGGGCAAATGTTTTTATCAAAGGGTGTGGTTGCTGGTGGGCGAAATGTTCTATCCCATACTGAATATGAAGATTTGAAAAAAACAGAACTATTTACCGAAAAAGATTGTTTGGACTTATTGAGTTTATTATCACATTTATTCAAAAGGTTGGAAGAGTCTGAACAACGAAAATAAAAAAAACAATCAATAAAATCATTTAAATGGTATTTCAAACCATTTTAGATTGGCACTAAAAGGTGCTTGGCATTATAAAAGTGCGAGACATACAAAATTTTAATAAGTGGATTTGTGTAAAAAATCCACTTGAAAAAATATATGCTACATTGTGCATCACTGTTATTTTTTTAGATGTTCAAATGCTTATAGGTGTAAATAAAATTAACAATAAATGTAATCAACTATAAAGTCGTATTATGTTGCAATAGGGATAATTCTCCTCAATCAATATGAAAATTCTTTGCATAATGAATATAGAGTAAAAACATTCAGAATTTTATTTTTTAGAATACCATTACCGTCGGTATTGCAATTAAACAAAAAACCGAACCAATCTTTTATCTGAAAGCAACGATATAAAACTTTGCAATTTAGGAAAAAATACATATTGATAATGTAAATATACTGGACACAATAAAGCAAACCATAAATGATACACTGTGTATGCTGCGGCATAGATATATTACCAACCAAATAAAAATATGGGACAAAAAGATAAAAAAAATCTCTTAAAAATTACTCCAAAAAATCATAAAATGCAGGATTGAATAGTAAGATATATTTTGCAAGATAGATAATATTTGTGTGTTAAATAATATCTCTTAACAATACAAGCTGTATACAAATCAATGAATCAATGAACCAATGAGCAAATAATGACATAAAATGTGGGTTTTCTAATTTAAATATACTTAGAAAAAAAGCGAAACAAAATAGCACAAAAATCAAAACAATAAGACCCTATTAACACCCCACATAAATACAAACTAAAAACACTAAAACCTAAAATATCCTAAAATCCAACCAACGGCTTTAGTTTATTAGCTCCTCTGTTCATTTGCTTCAATTTTTGCTTTTTTGCCCAAAAAACCAGCCCAAACCACCATACACACAAAATAAGCACAAAAACACCCAAAAATCTTTATTTGCCCTCCACAAAAAACATTCGCGCAAAGCATTTTATTCACATTCCAAAGCCTTTTCACTTGCCGCACCCCAAGCAAACAATAACAAAATCAACCACAAAAAGCGCGGAATGCAATTCGCTTACAACATTAGCCTTAGTTAAGCCGTAAATTATCTTTGATATTATAAAATTACGCCCTAGCTAAATCCACACAAAGCAAACAACCAAACTTAAGGAGAATTGATGGCGACTTGTTTGGACTTTGAAAAGCAGCTAAAAAGTATCCAAGATGACATTGATATGGCATCTATGCGCGGGGACAACGCCGCGAAAGCTATCCTAGAAAAAGACTACCAAAAAGAGTTAAAAAAAGTTTTTGGCAATATGAGCGACTACCAAAAGCTCCAGCTTGCTAGACATCCAGACCGCCCCTATGCCCTTGACTATATGGAGCTACTGCTAAAAGACGCTTATGAAGTCTGTGGGGATAGGCATTTTAGAGATGATAAGGCGATTGTGTGTATGCTTGGCAAGATTGATGAGCAGCCCACTATGGTTATCGGCGAGGAAAAGGGCAGAGGGACAAAAAACAAAATAGCACGCAACTTTGGTATGCCAAATCCAGAGGGCTACCGCAAAGCCCTAAAAGCCGCAAAACTCGCTGAAAAGTTTAATATCCCAATCCTTATGCTTGTCGATACAAGCGGTGCTTATCCCGGAATCGGTGCAGAAGAGCGCGGACAGAGCGAAGCTATCGCTAAAAATTTACAAGAATTTGCCGTGCTAAAAGTCCCTACGATTTCGATAGTCATAGGCGAGGGAGGTAGCGGTGGTGCGCTAGCGATTGCGGTGGCTGATAGACTAGCGATGATGCAGTATAGCATTTTTAGCGTGATTTCACCAGAGGGGTGCGCTGCGATACTATGGAATGACCCAAGCAAGATAGAGTCCGCCACAAAAGCGATGAAAATCACGCCCGATGAGCTAAAAAAAGCTGGCTTGATTGATGATATTATCCCCGAGCCTCAAAAAGGAGCACACAGGGATTTGCAAGGTGCGGCAGATATGATAAAGTCCTACTATCTAAAAAGCGTAGAAGAAATCCTAAAAGACAGACAATACCTCCAAAAACGATATGACAAAATAATGCGCTATGGAGCATTTAGCGAAGACTAAAGCAAAAAATCAAAAAATAATCAAAATACCTTAAATCTAAAAACACCAATCTAGTATAAATCTTACCTAGCACAGCACCAAAATCCATAAGCAAAATCTATGCAAACCAACAAAACCAAGCCAATACACAAAATCTAAAAAAGGACAACACAAACTTATGTTTTTCAGCATAGAATTTGGACTAGCATTTTTTGCCTTTTTTGTCGCTTATTGGCTATGCCGTGCCAATCATCGCCTCCAAAACCTAGTCCTACTCATCGCAAACTACTCGATTTTGCTCCTACTTGGCAATGCCTTTGTAGCCATAGTGCTTGCTTGCTACACGCTATTTATCTATGCTGCGAGTATCGCCATAGCCAAAAGCGAGTCAAAAGCCGTATTTTTGGCATTTGTAGCCCTTAGCATTTGCAATCTTAGCTTTTTTAAATACTACGCCAATTTCAAAGACGGCTTTGAATCCATTTTGACATTTTTTCATCTAAATATCGCAAATATCGACATTTTGATGCCTTTAGGACTTAGCTTTTATACATTTGCTTCTATCACTTACCTGCGCTCTATCTATGAAGCAAAGCGCGACAAAGCCACCCTCTCATACCAAGCACCATCTGATGCTTCAAACATAAACCCCACCACACAGATTTTGCCAACTAGCCCTAGTGGCGTAGCTGATTATGTCATAGAACAAAACCCCAAACTACAATCCCTCCCAAATCTTGCAATTTATCTCTCATTTTTCCCCACTATCATAGCAGGTCCCATAATCCGCAGTGATTTCTTTTTCTCACAGCTCCACGCCACTAGATTTTGGCGTGCCAAAAATGCCCACCTCATCATCGTGCTACTTTGCTTTGGGATTGTCAAAAAGGTGCTTTTTGCCACCTATGCTTCTAGCTACTCCTCTCCCATCCTAGCAAACCCACTCAATCACAACTCCCTAGAGCTGGCACTTGCTATGTGTGGGTATAGTGTGGAAATCTATTGTGATTTTAGCGGATATGTGGATTTGGTAAGCGCGGTGGCTTTGATGCTAGGATTTGTCTTGCCACCAAATTTCAATATGCCCTATATGGCGCGAAATCTCAAAGACTTTTGGGCTAGGTGGCATATCAGCCTATCCACATTTATAAGAGATTTTATCTATATCCCGCTTGGTGGCTCAAGGTGTGGATTTTTGCGCACGCAGTTTGCACTGCTTGTGGCGTTTGTGCTATCAGGCATTTGGCACGGAAGCACGATAAATTTTATGATTTGGGGGCTAGCACACGGACTTGGAATTGTATGGCTAAACACACTAAAGCACTTTAGCCACAATAGCTACAAAAGCACCACACCAAACCTAACTCAACAAGAAAAATCTATCAAAACTTCTACTAAATCCACCTCCAAAGCCTCTGCCAAATCAAAAACCCACCAAAAAGATTCCAAAGATTCCACGCCAAAAGATTTTACTTACAAAGATTCCCTTGCAAGCCAACCAAAACAACCTAGCCCATATCTTTTTGGCTCTAGTGCCTTTGGAGTGTTTCTAAGCTCATTTTGCACCTTTGCTTTTGTAACGATAGCGTGGGTGTTTTTCCGCTTTAGGGAGCTAGATGAGTCGCTTGGATTTTTAAGCGCGTTTTGGGAAAATCTCTCTAAACCCATTTATCTAAGTGAAACACTTATCGCGCTTTGTGGCTTGCTACTCTTTGCGCTCTACCCCAAGCTACAAAACTTCAAGCGAAGCTGTATCTACACACTTTACAAAGTCCCACCCATTGCCAAACCACTTGTGCTAGCATTTGTTTGGCTTGTGGCGTTTTGCTTTATGCCAGATGGGATTCCAAACTTCATTTATGCCAATTTCTAGCAGGGTAGATTTTAGTATGGCGATTTTTGAGATTTAGAGCGGAGCAAAAAAGCAGATGAGAATCTATGATTTTATCCTAACCCTCATAGGAAGCTTTATCCTTGTGGCATTGATGATGAATGCTAGCATACACTCCTATATCGAGCAAAAATACCACCTTGATGTTTTTGATGCAAACGAGCCGATTTTGGAGATTTTGGGTAAGCCAAAGGCGTGGCTTGATGATTTGAGGGAGCTGCTTTTACCAAGCGTAGAGGAGCTAGCACTTTCCCAATCCCTCCAAGATGAGCGCGAAAAATCCACAAAAGAAAAATCCGTGTGGGAAAGGCTTATGGGCACAGAATCGCTTGATTCTTTTTTCACACCAAAAGAAGAAACGCGCTATCCATTTATAGACAAAGATGGCAAGCTAGTGCTAAAGCAGGATTCGACTTTTATTTTCATAGGCGATTCGATGATGCAAGGCGTGGGGCTTACTCTAGCTAGTGAGCTAAAAAAGCGCGGATTTAGCGTGATAAATATCGCTAAGCAAAGCACAGGACTTACTTATACGCATTTTTTTGATTGGAGAAAGGCTCTAAGGGAAGCCTTTGCCAAAAATCCGCACATAAATATCGTAGTGATGATGGTAGGGGCAAATGACCCCTATGCTATGCCAAAGATGAAGTATGGAAGTGATGAATGGATAGAGACCTACTCATCTCGTATCAAAGAAATCATCGATATTTCGCTAGAAAATGACGCGGTAGTGGTGTGGTATGACGCACCTTATGTGCGAAAAGAGCCACTAAACACAAGGCTAATCTTTCTAAACACGCTTTATAAATCCCAAGTAGATAGCGCAAAACAGCTACTTTTGCACGCAAATTCTGCGCTTGCCCCAGATGGAGTCTACACTTCTTATGTCAAAAATGAGCAGGGCAGAAGTATCCGCGTGCGTGGGGAAGATGGGATTCACTTCAGCGGGGAGGGCTCAAGGGCTCTAAGCAGACTACTACTAGAGAGGCTAGAAGTAGTGCAAGAGCAAATATCCCAAGATGAAAGCACACAAAGCACCACCAAAACTACCCCACACACACTAAACACCCCAAGCACACAAAAAATCCAATACACTTATGATATAGACAAGCCAAAATCAACCCCCGCCAAGCAAAAAACACAAGAGATACAAGAATCCCAAGAGCCAAAAGAAGAACAAGCAATAGATTCTGCCAAAAATGACTTAGAGCAATACAGCGATGAGCAATCAGCAGAACAAAACCAAAACAAAGATAAAAAAGAAAGCAAAAGAGAGCAAAGAAAAAACAAAAAAGCCCAGCAAGACAAATCCCAAGAAGAGCAAAAGTCCCAAGAAATAGTAGTAGAAAAAATCAAAGACACCCCACAAAAAGAACCAAAACCACAAAAACGCAAATGGAAAAATATCTTTGAGAATAATGAAAAAGAGCCTAGCGATGAACCCACAAAAGAATCAAAAAAACCACAAAAAGATTCCAAAAAGGATTCTTTAGAGTCGCCAAAAGATTCCCACATAGAAAAGGGAGTAGAAAAAGGAGTAGAAAAAATCAATGATAAAGCCAATGACAAAAATCCACTAGAATCAAACAACTCCACACCTAAGAAAAAAGGTGCGTAAAATGCAAAAGATTTTATGCTTTCTTATGGGAGATTTTAGGCACTTTAGGTGGGGTTTTGCACGATTTATAGGGGGATTTGTGCGATTTTGTGTGGCTTGCCTAGCGTTGTTTGTCCTTTTTGCAGAGCTAGCCAAGCCAGATGCACCAAAGCCACAAGCCAAGCCACAGGCAAAAACACAGCCAAAAGCACCACAAGCAAAATCCACCCAAAAACCAAAAAACACCAAATCCCCCCAAAAATCCCCAGCAAAAACAAACACAAAAGCTAAGCCAAGCACAAAATCCAAAACCCCCGCCAAATCCACCCCAAAAAGCAAAACCACTCAAAAATCCCAAAAAGCAAAGAAATACACACCAAAGCCTTTGCCAAACGAAAAAGAAGTGCAAGACATAGCAAGCAAAGCAAAAGTAATCAACTATGGCGAGCCAAATCTAGCAAGGCTAAAGCGCGCACTAGAGGGCAAAAATGAGCTAAAAATCCTAGTCTTTGGCGACTCGCATATCGCAGGAGATACCCTCACACACCAATGGCGCAAAACCATTATGCTACCAAATTCTGTTGGGTTTATCTATCCTGTTTTCCCCACCTATCATCAAAACCTATTAGTAAAAACCATTAGCAAAGACTTTGAAGTGCGAAATTCACGCATTGATGCCTATGATGACTATCCTTTCGGTGGCGTCATCGCTAGGGCAAAAAAAGAAAACGCTAGCGTAAAAATCACACTAAAATTCCCCCCCGAGCACCAAGACTTCCTTATCCGCATAGTGTTTAAAGCACCAAATAATACTTTGGGTGCGTTTCTCATAAGCGATTCTAGCGGGCAAAGCTATCGACTTCAAGCAAAAGAAGCAAATATATGGGAGATTTCCCAAGATTTTGCTCTGCGATTCCCCATAGAGATAAAATCCCTCCTGCCAAATGCAACGCTTGGAGGGTATTTTATCTACCAAGATTCCAAAAACATAGCCGACACTTCGCGCACGAGCAAATCTCGGCTAAGCAAGCTAGAAAAGCTCCCCATAAATGAGCAAAAAGAAAGCGAACTAGATTCTAGCGAAGAGACAAGCGAACAATCTAGCCAAGACAAAGATGATTCACAAAATCCACCAAAATCCCAAAATCCACAAAAATTCTCTTATGCAAATCTCACAAACCTACCCAAAAATACCAACAACCTAATCGCTCATATCGGCTCAAATGGCGCACGAAGCGATATATGGCGCAAGTGGAATCAAAAAGCACTTAGCGACACACTTTGCGCGTTTAGATATGATTTCATCGTGCTGTCCTATGGCTCAAATGACGCACTTGTGATGCCTCTAGACACAAAAGCGTTTGAACAAAATTATAGCTCCTTAATTGCCCTAGTGCGCAAGTGCAACGAGGGCGCGGCTATCTTGCTTGTAGGACCGCCAAAAGTCATCACCAAGCCAAGAAAAGCAAAAAACTATCGCATAGCACCATACTTTGTCGCCGTAAGAGAATCCGTAAAAAAAGTAGCAAAAAAAGAGGGAGTGCTATACTTTGATATGCACGAGTTTATGGAGGATAGCGGTGGCAAAGACGCGTGGGTAGCAAAATCTCTATCCAAAAAAGATGTCCATCTCACGCCTTTTGGCTATTCTCTTGTCGCTGATGGCATAGCTTATGGACTGCACAAAGTGCTAAATATCCAAACCAAAGAAATAAAAGAATCTATGGAAGCAAAAGAATCTAAAGAGACAAAAGAAAATGCCCCCGCCACAAAAACAAATAAAAGTGAGCAAAAACCAGAGCTAAACACCCCTGATGAAAGCTCCGCACCACAAGAAATATGGCAAAGCAAGATAGAGTGAGATTTCTCTAGTAATTTTTTAGCAATTTTTGCTACGCCTAAAAATGCTCCCAAATAGCTCCCATTTCAAACAAAAGCCACCAAACAATCCCGCCAAATGAGACTACCAACACAAAAAATACAATATGTCTTTATAGATTGCCTTGACGACTAAAGGCAGGCATTTTTACTTCCCATAGTTCACTATGAGATGATTATAGGGCTAGTCTTATTGTATCGGTAGTTTTATTGTGTGTTGATTTTGCTTATTTAGCTTTTTAGCGCGTGTATTTAGAATCCATCGCAAACATAATCCCACTTCCCAACGAAGCCCACCTAAAGCAGTCGCAATGCCTCTTTGATGATATTTTGGGTATCGCTAGCACTGATTTGTGGGAGGACCTTTTTGATTTCGCTTAGTTTGTAGCCTAAACTCTCAAGCGCAGCGATTGCTTCGGCTTTTTGAGTCTCATTTGCAGGCATTGCTTTATCACTAGAATCTAGTGCACTTTCTTGGAGTATTTGAGAGCAAAATCCAGCCAAGTCAAGCAAGATTTTGCCTGCAGATTTTGCGCCCACACCGGGCACTTTTTGGAGTAGTTTTATATCTTTGCTTTGGACTAATGAAGCAAAACTTTGCGGGCTAAATGTGCTTAAAATCGCCAAAGCCACCTTAGGTCCCACGCCATTTATCTTTAGCAATCGCTCAAATGTGCTTTGCTCGACTTTGTCTAAAAATCCAAAAAGTAGCTGCGCATCCTCACGCACGATATGTGTCGTGCGTAGCCTAGCGACTTGCCCTGCCTTTAGCTTAGCACTCGTTTGCACGCTCAAAGCCACCTCATACACCACGCCATTTGCCTCTATCTCCGCACTCATCGCACCTAGCTCGACTACATTGCCCACTAGCCCACAAATCATTTTTGCTCCTTATTTGGATTTTAGTTTGAAGTTCTCATCTAGGATTATTTCCCCGCTTTGCCCCTCTTTTAGCTCCAAGCTATCAAGCGCGTTTTGTGTATTTACCTTTGTAAATGCCTTTGCAAAATCGCTATCTAGCCCACTGCTACCAAAAAACCCACTACCAAAATCTAAATCCTTGCTAGAATCTAGCGCATTATCTTTTTGGCTACCATTTTGATTGCCATCTTGGATATTTTTTTTGCTAGCTTGGCTAGATTCTAGCGCACTCAAATCTGGCTTTGCCAAAAACACATAGTTATCATACCCCCACACTTCTTTTATGGCTAGGCTTGCCTCTTTTAGCCTAGTTTTTAGGCTAGTGATTGCTTGATTGCGCGTGGCTAGGACTTGCTTTTGCAAAGATTGGATTTTGCCTTGCAAGATTTGGCTTACATTTGCTTGGGCAAGTGCTTCTTTGTATCTAGCAGCATAAGCCTCATCTTTTAGGGCGATTTGCTTTTGATACTCGGTAAATCCACTCATTTTTTGCAAAAATTGTGTCGCGCTTCCTTGCTTGTTTTCCCACACTTCTGCAAGTTTGGCTAGCTTTGAGATACTAGCCTTTTGGGTGGCAAAATACGCACTTGCTTTTTTGCTCCATTTGGCAAACACCCCTCCCGCATTGGCGCAAAAAATCATCTCATTTTGTCCGCCTTTGTTTTGCCCTATCACACAAGACTTGGCAAAAAACACGACATTATTGCTTTTTAGCTCGTGGATTGTGGCAGTGTCTGTGGCGATTTTTGCGCCATTTGCTCGCAAGATTTTGGCATTTTGAGCGATGACTTCGCCATTATCTAGGTTTTCTATTGCGCAGTGTGTGCACTCTAGCTTGCCCTTGTGAGTGCGGATTTGGGCAGCGTAGGCTTTGATATGCGCGCTTTTGTGTGTAGAGCCTTGCACGATTAGGGTGTGGGCTTTTATCCGTGTATTTTCAGCGATACAGCCACGAGTTTTTAGGCTTCCCACCTCACACCACACGCCCGCACCTATCGCATCTTCTGCAATGTCATAGCAAGATATTTCTAAGTCTATGTGCCCTCCTGCTAGCAGTGGTGGAGTGTTGCGAGTATTTAGCGCACCGCTTGGGATTTGGAAAAACTTAAACTCGCCATTCTCTATGCGTATAAATCCCTCTTTTTTGGCAGTGTAGATAATCGCTTCAGCCGTGTCGCTAGAATCTATATATTCTTGCCTTGTAGTGATAAGTTTTTGTGCTTCTATACTATTTGGAGTCTCATACTCCCCAAAAAGATTCCGCCCAGCATTGCCTAAAATTGGCTTATAAAGAAACGCGATTTGCTCTCCCTCCCTCACACCAAATACCGCATTTTGAGGGGCTTTGCCATTGCTAGCTTCCCAAGTCTCTTGCGGGACAAATCTAAATCTTGCTTGCTTGCTAGGCACATATTTTTTAGCCTTTAGCAGGCAAAATATCTCCTTTTTCTTGGCAGGATTTTTGGCGATAGATTCTAGGATTAGCCCTAGATTTTGCTCTACTTCATTTTTGCAAGTAAGCATCACACCACCAAGCGCAAGCACGCTTTTGACTTGCTCATAAAAATCCTCGATAAAGCCCTTGTCCTCGACTATACAAAACGCCTCATCAAAGCAAATATCCACCTTGAAAGAATCTATCTCTAAAGCAAAAAGTGGCTCTAGCACGCGAGGAAACACCCTCATATCACACACTTGGCTAATGCTAAAATACGCGCTATCATATAGTGGCGAAGATATAAGCGCGTCTAGCTGGGCTTGGCTTAGCTCTATTTTGGTAGTGCCCTCACTTGAAGTGAAGTCTTTATCACTAGATTCTAGCAGGGCTAAAATATCTGCAAATTTTGGCGTTGGCTTTAGTGCGTTGCTTAAAGGTGGCTTGGGCTCTCTAGCTGGATTTTCCTCACTCAAAAAAAAGCGTAGGTTTTGGAGGCGAAAATCGATATTTTGCAGTGTGGTGTGCTGATTTTTGGCACAAAATTCAGCTAACGCTTTAGACACATTTGTGCAATCCTTGATTAGCTCAAAGCCCGAATTTTGTATGCTTTGGCTTTGTAGTGAGTGCTGCTTAGGTTGCTCTAGGATTGGTGTGTCGATATATTCTTTCATCGTTTTTAGCTTTTATCGTTTGTTGGCGGTGCTTTTTGCAGTGTTTTTGTGATATTTTTTGTGCTAGATTTTGAGGCACTTTGCGCTAGATTTTGTAGTGAATTTTTCTTTGCCAATACCTCTCTCACTACCTCCCTATCATCAAAATCAATAGTTCTTTCCCCCAAAATCTGATAAGTCTCATCGCCCTTGCCAAGTATGAGCAAAACCTCATTTGATTCTAGCTCCTCTATGGCTTGTGCTATCGCCTCTGCCCTATCGCTTTGGCAAACTACGCGCCTATGATTTTGCTTGTGATTTGGCTTGGGAATCCCGCTTAAAATATCCTCTATGATACTTTGTGGATTTTCACTTCTTGGATTATCGCTTGTGATATATAGCTTTTTGGCATATTTATAAGCACAAAGCCCCATTTTTGGTCGCTTTGTCCTATCTCTATCCCCGCCCGCACCAAAGACAACTGCGATTTCCCTCCCTCTAAAGCTCTCAAAAATCTGCTCCATACCATCGTGAGTGTGAGCAAAATCCACAATGATAAGCGGAGAGTGGCTTACAACCTCCATACGCCCCTCTACACCGCCGAAATTTTGCAATGCCGCACTGATAGATTCCAAAGAAATTTGCGAAGTGGATTTTTTTGGTTCTTTTAGGCTTTTCACACACAAAATCGCAGCTAGGATATTATATAGATTGTGTTTGCCATAAAGATGCGCATTTATGAGGGTTTGCTCAAAGTTTTTTTGCCCTTTTTTATCGCTATTATCTTTGTCTTCGTCACTTTTGCCACCACACTCACTGCTACCACCTTTGCCACCACCACTTTTGCACTCAAAGCTGATATGCGCACTTATGCCATTATCTAGGCTATAAGCATCTGCTTTTAGGTTTACTTTTGCTAGCCTACCCTGCTCAATAGCATAATACAATACAGAGTTTTTGAGAGTATTTTTAATAGCGTCTTTTTCTATGCCTTTGCTCGCCACCCCAAAATTTTCATTTAGCCACGCATTTGGCTCATCGGCATTGATGATGACACTCCCCCCGCAAGATATATTGCCCTCATCAAGCAAAAAGCTATTTTTCACGCGGATATACTCCTCCAAAGTCTTGTGGTAGTCCAAATGGTCGCTTGTGATATTGGTAAGCACCTTTGAAGCAAACTCTAGCCCTGCTACGCGCTCTTGGACTATGGCGTGAGAGCTAACCTCCATAATCACAAAATCACAATCCCCGCATTCTAGCAAAATCTCATACAGCTCCAAAAGGCTTGGCGTGGTAAGTCCTTTTGGGCGGATTTTTTTGTCATTTTTATACGCTCCACGCGTGCCAAGCAGCCCACAAGTATAGCCCAAATCAAGCAAAATCGAATAAATAATCGCTGCGGTGGTGGTTTTGCCATTTGTCCCTGTGATAGCCACAAGGCTAGGTAGTGGAGCAAACATAGTGGCTAAATCTTTGGGTGTGATGATAAAATCTCTCAAGTTTTTTAGAGGACTTTTTGCTAAAGAATCACAAAAAGAGCTATCCAAAGAATTACTACAAGAATCCCCCAAAAGTTTGTCGATAAATCCCTCATTACCCTTAGTGCGGATAAGCAAAGTGTCCTTATCTAGCTCTCTTGTATCATCGGTAATGTATTTTTTGTGAGCGTATTTTGGATTTTGCTTAGATAAAATGGATAGATTTGCAGGGATTTTGATTTTCATTAGGCTTGCTTTTGGTGGTTGTTTTTGTGGACTTGCTAGTTTGGTTTTATCTAAGATTTTGGCTTTTACTTTGTGGGTAGAATCTAGCTTTGCTAATTTTTAGCTTACTCTAGTTTTTTAGCTTCTTAGTTTTTTGCTAGTTTTTTAACTTTTTTCTAATTTTTTAGCTTCTTGGGATTGTGGGCTATTTTTTGGGCTAGCTCATTTTTGTTTTGGATAATGCGTAAAATCTCTTTGTTGCGCACAATTTGGGGCATATCCTCGATATAAGATAGCGCGATATTTTCAAACCCATTTTCAATCAAGTCTTTTAGAAAAGTATAAAAATCCTCCCTAGAAGTAAAAATCACTTTGGTGCTAAAGATAAGATTTTCAAACACTTCTTTGAAGCCCTTTGTCTCACACATTTTTTGGAAGTCCTTATACGCCACGCCATCTAGGACTTCAGACTCAAGGTTCTCCTCTTTTTGCATTGTTTGTGAGATTTCGCTTAGTCCCTCATCAAAGGAGGATAGCAAATCAAGCATCTGCCTTTGCAAATCCACCCTGCCCGCACGAGGTGTGGTGGATAGCAAAATATGATAAAGCTCATTAAACACTTCTGCTTTTTTTGGAAAATCTGTGGCTATATCGGCGATAAGCACGCCGATTTTGGCTTCCAAATCGCCACTATCTAGGCTCAAAGCCTCGCTAAAAAACTTCATAGCACCCAAATATCGTCTTTCACTTAGCGCGTCAAACCCCTTTTTGATGAGTTTGCGTTTTTGCGGGGTGTATGAGGGGATAGACTCTAGCATATTTCCTCCCTAAGTTGCATCGTGCTAGCATATCACTCTTTATGCCTTTATGCCACGCACCTGCTAAATAAATCATTTTGGCGTAATTCTAGCAAAATTTTCTACACATTTTGCACAATAGATTATAATGCGCTCTTTTTGCAAATCTGCAAAAAGTGCCAAAAATCTACTTTAAGGAGCAACCAAATGAAACACGACTTTAATCAAAAAATCCAAAATGTGCTTATTCTAAATGGCGGTATGGAGTATGGCGAAAGCAAGGGCAAACTAAACCTTGCGTTTTGCGAGATAATGCAAAAAGAGCTAGAAAATCTAGGCAAAAAAGTGCAGCTAACCCATATCGCGCAAGGCTATGACACAAAAGCAGAGGTAGAGAAGTGGAAATGGGCTGATTGCGTGATTTTGCAGTTCCCGGGCTGGTGGATGGGCGAGCCTTGGATAGTCAAAAAATACTTCGATGAAGCCATAGGACCTGATGCAGAGGGCGTGCTGTTTGCAAGCGATGGGCGCAGCAGGGGCGATATAAACAAACGATATGGTAGTGGCGGGCTGTGCACAGGCAAGGCGATGATGCTAAGCACGACTTGGAACGCGCCTTTGTATGCGTTTAATGAAGTGGGAGAGTTTTTTGATGGGCGCGGTGTAGATGAAGTGTTTGCACATATTTATAAGATTTTTGCATTTTTGGGATTCACGCGGTTTTTGCCAAGCTTTATGGCAAATGATGTGCATAAAAATCCAAATTTTCCCAAATGGGAAAGGGATTTAAAATCGCATATAACGGAGAATTTTGGGTAATTACTAGGGTAAAATCCAAAAAAGGAGAAAATCTTGCTAAAAGCAGAAAATGATATAGGCAATGTAAGAAAAGCTAAAAGCATTCAAATCAAGCGACATATAAGCCAAATGAGCAAAAAAGGTGTAAAAATTTTGATTGATAAATTTAGCAAGCTAGATATATCAAAAACAACGATTGATGACAAGCATTTATCCAAGAAATGCAGGCAAAGAAATGTCAGCTTCAAAAAGCAAGATATTTATGATTTGCTTCATAGAGCGAGTTTAGGGGGGGGGCAAAGATTGCAAATATGATTGTGGAGTATAATAACACTCACAAAGAGCAGGGCTATGATGAAAGGCTAGTCTTGCGAGATGACAAAGTGGTGCAGACAGATAAAGGAGGGCAAAATCTCTGCATAGTCATCTCACTAACGCAAAATGAAGTGATAACAGCGTATTATAACCCACCAAAAGATAAGCACGAGAACATAGATATGCGCAGGTATTGTCCTTATCCACTAAATGGAATCTAGTGAAAGAAATCTAGAATCTAGACCAAACTCCACTTGGATAAAATCCTCATAAGAGCGCAGAGGCATTATGTCAATGCGATAGATTCCCTCGCTCTCTTTTTCTACTATCACGCTATCAAAGCCCAAATTTTCTAGCTTCTCTAGCGTAGCAATCTCGCCCTCTTTTAGCTTTAAAATCTTTCGCAAAAGCCAATTTGACAAAGCAGAATTTGGATTTGTCATTAGTGCTTTTGCATTATCTTGGCAGAGTTTCGCGCTCAAAATTTCCCCTAATGGCGTCTGTAGAGTGAAAGGCACTTCACGCGGTGGAAAAAAGCTAGGATAAAACTTATGAATCTCGCTAGGCACAGGGATATACACTTCATCAAAACTCCTAGCTCTACCACCAGCATTCCATTGATTTAGCCCACTTTTTTGTGGCACATTTTTACCACCCTTTAGGCTAAATAGTGGCAACACCACAAAATCCACTCCAGCGACTTTTGGCGCAGTTTGCTTAGCTTGTAGGATTTTATCTTTTAGTAGCGATAGTAATTCAAACGGATTTTCAACGATTTGAATATTTAGGCTAGAGTATTTTTGCGGGATATAAAATTTGCGTTGCAACACGCTTTTTGAATAATTGAAAGAATAGTCATTTTGCCCATCGCTAAAGGATAGTGAGGCTTTAGAATCTTTGATATTTTGCAAATTTGCAATGTCGATTTTCTCATAATCGCTTTCAAAAAATACCAGCTCATTATCCCGCCGTGCGATGATATGATACATTGAATCGCTTATGCCATACAAATCATTTGCGAGTTGCATTCGCTCATTACGCAAAGTCGCTAACTTTTCTGCCAAATCTCTATGGCGAATATTTTTTAGTGTGCTTGAGTCTTTATTAAACTCCGCAATTTTTTCCAAACTATAATCTTTTTGACAAATAAAAGTTTTTAAGCCTATGCCTAATTTGTCAATTTTGGCATCATAGGCGGTATCAGAGCGTGAGAGATTTTGCGCACCAAAGCAGGAGCAAAAGAGATTTTCCATAACGCGATAATGCAAATATGGTGTGCTATTGTCGCTAAAAAGTTTTGATAAGCTAGAGATGATTTGGATAGATTTAACATAATTTTTTGAATTAAAAAATTTACTCATCACAACCACCACTTACAAAATTTGTAAAATCTGCCTTGCAATGCGCTCCACCAAAGGCAAAGTGATAGAGTTCCCCGCTTGGATATAGAGCTTTGAATTAGCGATATTTGGCAGTTTGAAAGATTTAGGATAGCCTTGAAAGTTAAAGCACTCTCTCGGCGTAAGTTTGCGAATCCCAAAATCATCTTTGATGATTGGCACATTATGCCCACCTGTGCCCATATTTGCTGTAAGAGTGGGGCAAAGATTTGATTTATTTTCGCGCACATAGATTCGGCGGAGCTGATAAATCGTGTCCTTTTTTACCACCGCTTTTTGCAGCCACGCATAATATTGACTTTTGGGCGTGTAGTAAAATCTCTCATCTTGCTTTGTGCTATCAATGCAGTGATGAATCGTCTTTGTAAGTTTGATAGGTTTGGGAAAAGTAAATGTTTCATAATTTGGCACTTGGGCTTTGTCAAATGCAATGATAAAAATGCGCTCTCTATTTTGCGGGATATTTGCGTGAGTGGCGGAGTTTAGCACTTCATCATAGACACCGTAGCCTAGATTTTCTAGCGCAGTTTTGATAGTCAAAAAAGTGCGCCCTTTGTCGTGGGTTTTTAGATTTTTGACATTTTCCAAAAACAGCACTTTTGGCTTGTGAATCCTAGCGATTTTTTCAACTTCAAAAAATAGCGTCCCGCGCGTGTCATTAAAGCCTTTTTGATACCCCGCAATGCTAAAGGCTTGGCAGGGGAATCCAGCGCACAACATATCAAAATTGTTTGGAATCTCTTTTTGCGTGGATTCTTGCGTAATGTCGCCAAAAAGTGGTGTATTTGGGAAATTTAGCGCGTAGGTTGCTTTAGCGTTTGAGTCAATTTCACTAGCAAATACACACCGTGCGTGAAGTTTGCTAATTTTGGTATTTTTGGTGTGGCTTGTGGATTTGGCAGATAGTTCCCCCCCCCCCCCGCAAGTGCAGGAAGTATCAGTGCTTGTGTGCGGAGATTTTGCCCCATATTGCGACATAGCGCGGCTTAGCGCGAGATGAAATCCCCCTACCCCAGCAAATAAATCCACAAAATCCATTAAGCCACCTCTAGCGTTATCCTAAGTCTTTATTAAGCTTTTCAAAGCACAAATACTAACTTGAAATGGCAGCATTTCTGCAAATGCAATGATTTAATGTAATGACTTTTGGGGATAAAAACTTTGTGAGGTTTTGCTTTGTCTTAGATTTTTTACGCGTATATTTTTTTACAAAGCCAAACGCAAATATTTACTTAAAAAAGGCTTGGGATTTTTTGCACGATTTTTGGATAGGCTTGATAGATTTTGCCACCTAGCAGTGCGCCATTTTCTTTCTTGCTTCGCTTCACTCCATCGCTCCCCCACGCACCCCACTGCTTGAAGAAAAACGCGACATTTTGCGCTTCGCACTGCCTTTTGATATTTAGCACCCACTCCTCTTTCATCGCCCTTGCATTAGCCCCGCTCTCACCCCCTGCGACAACCCAATCAATACCGCGCAAATCCAGCTCGCCCAAATCGCTTATGAGCGGTTCGCAAGAGAGCCACTTCACGCTTGCATTCAAATCGCGTATCAAATCTATGCGCGATTTTACCTTGCTAGATTCTACCGTAGTGCCTAGCCACACATTTGGCGGAATATCACGCTTAGAAAAATACTCTTTCATTGTGTGCGGACGCTTGGTTAGGATTTGGTATTGGTGGTGTGGAGTGTCGGCTATCACTTGCATTACGCGCTCCAAAAAGCCAAAATCCATTTTTTGATGAAACAAATCACTCATCGAATTTACAAAATACAGCGTGGGCTTTTTGTTGCGCTTGGGCTCATCTAGCCTTTGAGGGAGCATTTTAAACGCAAAGCCATCTTTATAGTCAGGATTGCCAATAGCTTGCAAACGGTTTGCCATAGCTTGGGCATAGCAGTTTTTGCAGCCACTGCTTACTTTGTCGCAGCCTATCGTAGGATTCCAGCTTGCTTGTGTCCATTCGATTTTAGTGGGCTTCATTTAAAATTTAAACCTTTTTATTGCCTAATATCTCATCGATAAAATTTAACTTAATATTTGTTTAAATTCAGTGATTCTTATAAATCCCCCCCTACTTAATCACAAAAATAATGTCAGCTAGCGTTTTGTATTGCTTTTGATTAAATTCAAACTCAACAATATTTTTCAAAAATTTTGTCCTATCAAAACTATCCAAATAATCTAAAATCTTTGGTTTAATCAACTTAAAATTTCTTTTTAGTTTCCACGCTTGAGTAAAATCATCTAAATCAATCAGCACGATAAAAATCCTATTTTCCGAGCCAAACCTCATCTCGCCTTGATTTTCATAAAGCCACTTGATTAGCGTGTGTTTATTTGCCATTGTTGATTGTATGATTTCTGTGTTTTGCCTTTTTAGTTCATCAAACTTTGAAATCGCCAAATCATCATCAGAATCCAAAATTTGTTGCGTGATTTGATATTTGATAATATCCTCTTTGCATTCTTTATCAAAAGCAAAAGAATGTATTTTTGCAATATTTTTTAGCAAAGTGAGTTCATTTTGTAGTCCTCTCATCTTTCTTTGCGCTTTCAAAAATTCTTTTGGAAAATAAGTGATTTTTAAATCAATAGGGATATTTTGAATGAAAAAATCCACACTTTTTATTTTGCCAACTGCTGATATTACCTTAGGGTGAGATTTAAAAATATGCTCGGTAAGTATTGTTGTCCAATTATTATACCAACTGCTTAGTGTGTAATTTTTTACATTTTGTGCTATATCATTATCAAGTTTGCACAAAATATCATCATATTTGTAAATCTCTTTTACAAAGGAAACGATTTGTTTATCTAGCGAATTACTAGAATCCCCGCCCCAAGCAAAATAATCCATTTTATAAAGCTCTGATTCTATAAACCCAAAGTCTTTTTCTAATGCCTTAATTTCATCTTTGTTGTATTGTGATAGCACAAAATCTATTTGCTGTTGTGTTATTTTGTTATCTAAGACAAGATTATAAATTTCTTTAAATTTTTGTGCTTGAGTTTTTGAAGTCAGTTTAAATTCTAATCTTTGCTGCATAAAATCCAAAATCTCATTTCTAATCAAAGATTTGATTTTAAGCCATAAAACACCGCTTTCGTAAAGATTGAATTGATATAAGTCTTGTGAAGCAAAAATCTTACTCCACTCCTCGTAAGTTTTCATTTTTGCATTCCTTAATTTAGCTCTTTGGACTACAAATAAGCAATATTTCCTTGCTACCCTTTACACTACCCTTTCCACCTACGCTATTTTGATATGACTTTTCTTTAATCTCTACATTCTTGTATTTTCCTGCCAACTCTTTCATCATATCAATACTTGGGAAACTTCTATCATTGTAGCTAATAATCCAATATGGTATTTGCAAAGCAGTGTCAAATAATTTTTCAAATGAGGGCAATATATCTGCTTTTGTGTCAAAGCCACTATATTTTTTGGGCGAATAACGCTTAGTGCCATTGATAAATTCTTTGTCTTTCCAATATTGCGTATATGTCTCAAGCAGATGATAAAAGGCTTGATAGTCAGCGTGGCTTCCACAATAAGGCGGGTCAAAATAAATTAAATCTACCTTATCTTTCATCAAATCCACAAACTCAATCGCATCTAAATTGTAGCTTTTGTTGTCCTGCAAATTATCAAAAATACTATTGTTGTATGGCTGTATGAGATTTAAAAATATATCCTTTATTGGGCGGATAAGGTTTGGATTTCGTTTGATTCTATCCTCATTCTTTGCATAGTTTAGCGCACTTGTATGGGCAAAATGTCCCATTGTTACCTTTCGTGTTATGCTTCGGTTGATAATGCTAAAGGCTAATGGTTGTTTTTCTTTGGGGAGTGATTCTATATTGCTCCTAAAAGAATCTAAAAACGCTGATTCCTCCTCCTTAAAAAAAATATCTGTAAATAATTCTCTCATCAAATTAAAATCATTTGGGTTTTGATTTTCTCTTAGTAATATCTCTATGTCATCGCTACTAAGTTTAAAACGCTTGTTTTCTACCAGCGATTGTCCTATTTTATGGCTAAAAGATAAAAAATCATTGGTATAAACCTGATAGCCATTTTGCTTAAAAAAATAAGCCACCGATTGAGAGCCAGCAAAGGCATCTGCTACACTTTTGATATGAGTAGGCAAACACTCTCTAATAAAATCCAAATGCTTATATTTAGAGCCAAGATATTGCGGTTGTGGAAAAGCAAAGTGATAAAAATCGCCAAATAAACTAGCAGACATTAGGATTCCTAATTGTTATATTTTGCGCAATTATAGCAACATTATCATCTTATTGTGTGCGTTTTTGGATATAGATTTTACCCTGCCATATCACCCCTTACACCAAGTCCCACCAAGCCTTGCTAAGATATAAAGTTTTTCAAAATACTTTCAGAATCTAGATTCTGAAAGTATTTCTTTTTGCGACTATCTTTTTACGATTAAGGGGGTGACTAAACCCCCAAATCCCCCCTACATTTTCTCGTGGAATGTCCTTGAGATGACATCAAGCTGCTGCTCTTTTGTGAGCTTTATGAAATTCACCGCATACCCACTCACGCGGATTGTGAGCTGTGGATATTTTTCAGGGTGCTCCATAGCGTCTTTTAGCATTTCTTTTTGCAGCACATTGACATTGAGATGATAGCCCTCATCGGCAAAATACCCATCCATTAGGGATACGAGATTTTGCTCTTGTGTCGCCCTCTCGCTTCCTAATGCGCTAGGGATTATGGAGAATGTATTTGAAATCCCATCTTTTGAGTATTTAAAGGGCAGTTTTGCTACCGAGCAAAAGCTCGCCACACACCCGCTCGTATCACGCCCGTGCATAGGATTTGCGCCCGGGGCAAATGGCTCTCCTGCCTTTCGTCCATCAGGCGTAGAGCCTGTTTTCTTGCCATACACGACATTTGAGGTAATCGTTAGCACACTCATCGTAGGAGTGGATTCTCGATAGGTGGGGTGCAAGGCTAGCTTTTGGCTAAAGCCCTTTACCAAATCCACCGCGATAGTATCCACCCTATCATCATCGTTGCCATACTTTGGATACTCGCCCTCTATCTCAAAATCCACCGCCAATCCCGCTTCATTCCTCACAGGCTTTACGCGTGCGTATTTGATAGCACTTAGCGAGTCTGCTATCACGCTAAGCCCTGCGATTCCCCCTGCCATAGTGCGCACTACTTCTTCATTATGCAGTGCCATTTCGATTCGCTCATAGCAGTATTTATCGTGCATATAGTGAATGACATTTAGCGTGTTGATATAGAGCCGCGCAAGCCAATCAAGCACAATATCAAGCCGCGCTTTTACCTCATCATAGTCCAAATACTCGCTTGTGATAGGTGCTATCATCGGTGCTACTTGCATTCCTAGCTTTTCATCTTTGCCACCATTTATCGCATAGAGTATCGCTTTTGCGAGATTACACCGCGCACCAAAAAACTGCATTTGCTTGCCGATTTTCATAGGGCTTACACAGCAAGCAATCGCGTAATCATCGCCAAATTCTTTAAGCATTATCTCATCGCTTTCATACTGAATCGATGAAGTATCGATACTAACCCTAGCGCAAAATTCCTTAAAATTCTTTGGCAAGCGCGTATTCCAAAGCACCGTCATATTTGGCTCGGGCGCAGGTCCTAGATTATAAAGCGTATGGAGGAAGCGATAGCTCATTTTGGTTACCAAATGTCGCCCATCCATACACATTCCCCCGATACACTCCGTAACCCAAGTGGGGTCTCCGCTGAAAAGCTCATCATACTCTGGCGTGCGCAAAAATCTCACCATTCTTAGCTTCATCACAAAGTGGTCTATCATCTCTTGGATTTGGTTCTCATCGTATTTGCCTAGCTTCAAATCGCGCTCGGCAAAAATATCCAAAAATGTGGAGATTCTCCCTATGCTCATCGCCGCACCATTTTGCTCCTTTATCGCGGCAAGGTAGCCAAAGTAGAGCCACTGAATCGCCTCTTTTATGTCTTTGGCGGGTGCGGAAATATCAAAACCATAGCTTAGAGCCATAGTCTTTAGCTCATTTAGTGCTTTTATTTGCTCGCTTATTTCCTCGCGCAAGCGGATTACCTCCTCGCTCATCACATCGGGAGTGAGCTTTTTCTTTGCTTTGAGTTTCTCCTCTATGAGCCTATCTACGCCATAGAGTGCCACTCGGCGATAATCGCCAATAATTCTCCCACGCCCATAGGCGTCTGGAAGTCCTGTGATGATTCCTACCTTGCGTGCTAAGAGCATCTCATCACTATACGCGTCAAACACGCCGTCATTGTGCGTCTTGCGATATTTAAAGACATTTGCCACTTGTGCGTCCTCTTGCTTATCATAAGCCTTAAGCGAGTTTAGCACCATTCGATACCCACCAAAAGGCATTATCGCGCGCTTTAGAGGCTCATCTGTCTGCAATCCCACGATGACTTCCAAGTCTTTGTCTATGTAGCCTGCCTTGTGCGAAGTAATCGTAGAGATAATGTCCGTGCTGACATCATACACGCCCTTGCGCTCTCGCTCTAGCTTCATAAGCCCACACACTCGCTCCCAAAGCTGCTTTGTCGCGCTTGTAGGAGCGCAAAGGAAGCTATCATCGCCGTTGTATGGTGTGTAGTTTTTTACGATAAAATCACGCACATTGATTTCATCTTGCCATAGTCCTTCTTCAAATTCCCCAAGAATTTGGATTCCTCGTATTTCACTCATCGCTACTCCTTTCGCGCTTTTTCGCGCTTAGATTGTGCCTCTCTGCTTTTTTGTCGCAAAATCTTGCATAAACACTGCAAAATCTTTTGCGTAGGCTTAATTATACACTTTCGCACTTTTAAAAAACCTTATTTGCAGATAAAATGCACGATTTTTAGACATTTTTTTACAAAATTGCACACTTTTTGGCAGGTTTTAAGATTTTTTATAGAATTACCAAAAATTCTAAGCAAAAAGATTTAGCACAATTTTTTGTGATGACTACGGCATATAGTTTTGCTTTTTTGCTTATAATGCCAAGCAAAAATGCACCAATACACCTCAAAATCTCTCCACAAAAAATCCTAGAATCTAAAAGGCACAAAATGTCAGCTGCTATGATAATGCTTTTTGCCGTTGGCTTCATCGGTGCGATAACGCCCGGACCAGATATGCTACTTGTAGCTAGAAATACAATACTCTTTGGTGCGAAACGCGCCCTAATCGTGCTAGGCGGAATCGCATTTGGGTGGATTTTTTATCTAGCTATTATCTACTTTGGGCTTACACACCTGCTATCAAATGCCTACTCTCAAATAGCACTAGGAGTGCTAGGAGGCTTGTATCTAGGCTATATTGGTATCAATATTTTGCGAACGCGCTATGATGAGAATCGTGATGAGTCTAGCGCAAATTCTGCTTTGGCTACATTTAGCACAAGTCCAAATGACAATGAGACAAAATCTAGCCTAGATTCCAAAAAATCAGATTCTAAGCCTGATACATTTTTGCGAGGGCTTGTGGTAAATCTCTCAAACCCCAAAGCGATTTTATTTTTTGGCGTGGTGGTTACGCAATTTATCGGGAAAGATTTAGCCCTTAGCATTGTTGTGCTTTTTGCCTCGCTTGTGAGTGCGTTTGTCTGCGTAGTAGTGGTATCTAGCTACTTTAGAAAGCACATTACCTACAAGGTGTTTTTCTACATAGATAGACTAAGTGCGGTGTTGTTTTTGGGATTTGCTTTGTCGCTTTTTTATCACGCCTTTTGCGTATATGCCAATATCACACACTAAAATACACTGCCAAGATTGTAGCCACAAGCCCAGCCCCAAGCACACCAAAGCTCACAAGCCTATCTTTTTTGCAAAACGAAGTCATAATAAGCCCAGAGAGATAAAAAAGCAGTAGCGATACACCAAACCCCATAGCCAAAAAGTCAAAAAAATGAAACTTAAACCCCCCCACCTCAAACTTGCTTCCATTTGACTTGTGCATAAGCAAAAGCACGCCATAGAGATTTCGCTTAGTTACTTGCAGTATGACTTCTCCATTGCGCTCTTTTATGATACTTGCGCCATAGTAGACATTGCCCATACTTGGATTTCCGCGAAACATCTTTATGTCTGTATCTTTTGGGATTTCTAGGCTATTTTCCTCTAGGAGTTTTAGGATTAGTTCTTTTTCGCTGCCCCTTTTTGGCATAGATTCTAGTGGGATTTTTACTATCTGCGCACCAGAGTTTTGACGAATATCATAGATATATCCTACACCTGTTATTGCGTAAATAAGTGCGAGAGGGAGAAAAAACAAGCTCAAATAAGTGTGTAGCTTTATCCAAAATTTTTTGGGGATTTTGGGGGATTTTCCTTTTTTTGTCAGCCTTCTTAGTCGTACAAATCGCCTTAGAAAACGCACATTTGCGATTTTTAGGATTTTTTTCACTATTGCTCCTTAAGATATGTTTTTGAGATACGCTTGGATTTTGTGCTTTTTATGAAATTTAAAGCGGGTATTATAAAACGAATTTGTAAAATAAGTGTGAATTGCAAGATTATTTTTATGTCCAAGACTATTTTTATGTCAAATATTTTATCTAATATTTTTTATGAAGCATTTTAGAGTTTTCGCTACAATTATGACTTTTTGAGATTTTGCCCCCGACTTTACCACTCCCAAAACCACGCCAAAAATGAGGGGAACAAAATATCAAAAAAAGCAAAGTAAAAAATGGCAAATACAAGGCACATAATGACAACTTCGACAACCAAAATAACACTACCAAGCACAAGCAAAATCATACAAACTCTCAAAGCTAAAAAATACATTCTAAGCGCAAACCCCACCGCACTTCCATTGATACTCCTCACAATCCTCATACTTTGCCTACCGCTAAATCTCAAAGCCAAAAGCGACTTTGAGCGACTAGGAGATGTGCTGACACTAGCCCCTGTGGGCGTGCTAATCGTAAGCGTAGGGATAAAAGACTACGAGGGAGCATTGCAGCTTACTGCTGGCTCTCTCATCACTCAAGGAATCATTGAAGTAGTCAAAAGAAGTTTTGAGCTAGCCCACAAAAACGGACACAGCATAGCCTTTGCCAAACGCCCTTGCTGTGATGACTACAAAGGAATGCCAAGCGGACACGCAGGAGGGGCATTTAGCGCGGCTGGATTTGTTTTTTATCGCTATGGGTGGAAGCCCGCACTACCACTTATCGGGCTTGGGATTTTGACAGACGCTTCGCGCGTATATGCCCATAAGCACTCTATTTGGCAAGTGCTTGTAGGAAGTGCGATAGGCTGGGGAGTGGCGTGGGGGCTTACCACCCGATACAAACCGCGCAAACTCCTAATCACGCCTGAAATCAGCACAGACATAGCAGGCAAAGGAGTGTATGGCTTGCAAGTAGCTTACACTTGGTAGTTTGATAGCTTTTTCTTTTGGCTAGTGATTTTAGGGCTAGTGAAAATCTCTCATTTCTTAAGTAAGTATTTGCTAGCTATTTGCTACAATAGCAGTTTTAGATTTTGACTTTTGCAATCAAAGGCTTACACTTATGAGCACACCACACAATTCCCCTACCAAATCAAAAACACGCAAAGATTCTACAAAAAAGACTTCTGCAAAGATTTCTACACAAAATCTCTCTACACAAAAAACAAAAAAGGTAAAATCCACAAAGACTTCCGTAAAACCCTCCATAGCTTCCAAAATCTCGGCAAACAAAATCTCCACAAAACAGCCAAAACAAACAAGGCAAACCTACACTATCCCCAAGCTCCCCAAGTCCAAAAACCTCCCAAAATCCACGCTAAATCTACACAAAGACATTAAGCACAAATGGAATCTATCCGCGCTTTTTGCTAGCAAAGATGAGTTAGCTCCTTTTAGCAAGCAAACAAAAAGACTTGCCCTAGATTTTGAGGCAACATACAAAGGTAAGTTAAGCGAGCTTTCCCCGCAGGATTTTGGCGATGTGATTACTAGATATGAGGGGCTTATTGAGCGTATTGAGCGGGTGCTGACATTTGCGTTTTTGGTGTTTGCAGAGGATACGACTAAAGGGGATTTTTATGCCAAGTATGAGCTGGAATCTAGCGAGATATATGAACATCTTGTGTTTTTTGAGCTAGAGTTTTGCGATATAGATTCTGCCAAAATCACAAAATTTATCGCTCAATGCGAAAAATACGCTTTCTACCTACAAAATCTCCTAGTCAAAAAATCCCACAAACTAGACCTAAGCGCAGAAAAAGCCCTCATCGCCACTTCAAGCGTGGGAGTTAGCGCATTTGGCAGGCTTTTTGATGAACATCTAGCGAGCCTAAAAATCGGCGCAGACAAAAAAGGCGAGGAAGAAATCCTATCCCTACTCCATAGCCCCAAGCGCAAGATAAGGCAGCAAGCCCAAGAGGATTTTACAAAAAGCCTGCAAGAATCCACGCCACTTCTTAGCTATATCCTAAATATGGTTCGCAAAGATTTGAGTATACAAACGCGCTTAAGAAGCTACCCAAACAAAGAAAGTTTCCGTCATATCAGCAACCAAATCAGCCAAAAAAGCGTGGATTCGATGATGAAATGCGTAAATGCAAACTTCCACCTTGTCCACAGCTACTACGCGCTAAAGGGAAGCATACTTGGGATAAATCTAAAAGATTTTGATAGATACGCGCCTATATTTGCAGAATCTAGCCCAAGCAAAACCTCAAAAGCCTCTCAAGCAAAAGCCCAAAAAGAATCCACCAAAATATCCTACGCTCAAGCCCTAAACCAAGTGATTTTAAGCTATGAGAAGTTTTCTCCTAGCTTTGCCAAAATCACACGCAGGGCAATAAAAGAAGGCTGGGTTAGCTCTCACCCCACGCCAAACAAACGAGGTGGGGCATTTAGCCACGGAGCCACGCCAAAAGCCCACCCCTTTGTGCTACTAAATTGGACAGGAAATAGAAGAGATGCCTTTACCATAGCACACGAGTTTGGGCATATGATTCACCAAGAGCTAAGCAAAAATGTCGGCACGCTAAACCACGACACGCCACTTACCACTGCAGAGACGGCTTCTGTATTTGGCGAAATGCTGTTTTTTGACTACCTAAAAAGAGAGCTAAAAAACAAAAACGCCCAAAAAGAGCTACTACAAATCTATGCAGGCAAGCTAGAGGATATTTTCTCCACCCTCTTTCGCCAAGTCGTGATGACAAACTTTGAGAGGGCTATCCACGCCAAAGATGGCGAGCTAAAGGCGCAGGATTTTGACAAAATCTGGCAAGATGAAAACGAAAAAATGTTTGGCAAAAGCCTAAAACTTACCCAAAACTACGCGAGGTGGTGGAGCTATATCCCGCACTTTATCCACTCGCCATTTTATTGCTACGCTTACTCCTATGGACAGCTATTGGTGCTAGCACTATTTGGGCTATACAAAAGTGGCAAATGCAAAGACTTCGTATCAATCTACACCGACTTTTTATCAGCAGGCGGGAGCAAATCCCCAAGCGAGCTAGTAGGAGCATTTGGCTTTGATATAGAATCTAGCGCATTTTGGAATATCGGTATAAACGAAGTGCAAAAACTGCTTTGGGAGTTTTGCACCCTCTGCAAAGAGCAAGGCATAAAAATCCCCAAAAACGCGCAATACTCCCTCGTAAATATCCGCAAAAAACCCACCAAAACCATAAATCCAAAAAGTAGCACTCTAAGCACAAAGCCAACAAAATCCACTAAAAAAGCCTCAAAAAATCCTATCAACAAAACCAAAAAGCCCAAAAAGCTACCCACCAAATCAAAATCTAGCGCAAAGCAAAATTGATTAAAGGCTAAAAATGAATTCTTCTGCGGAATTTGACGGAATCTACAACGCCTTTTGTGCCAATATCATTGAGTTTTTCAAGCAAAAAAGGCAGTTTTTTTCTATCGTGTGCGACATAGAGCGCGTGAGCTTTGAGCCACCTTTGAGTGAGGAAATCCTAAAGGGCTTTGGCTCGGGCGTGAAGTTTGCTATCGCTTATGACACATTTGAGAGCTTAGAGATTTTCAATGACGGATTGCACCCATTTAATAACGGCGGATATGTGCATTTCGCAGCGGGGTTTGGTAGCGATAATGTCGTAAGCAAAGTAACCGTAGAGATTCGCGGAATCTACCAAATCAGCACAAACAACACCCAAGATATGGAAATCGTAGCATTTATGAGGCTTGATTCTAAGCAGATTTTTACAAAAGAAAGACTAAAGGGCGAAGAGCAATTAGAAGACATAAAAGACCTAAACAACGATGAGCTAGACTCGCTAAAAGCTATCATCTCTAGCGATGAAAATAGAGAACTCCTAAAAAGCCTAAAATCCGCACTAAAAAAATAAACCCCCAAACAACTACAAAGCAACTAAAACTCTCTAAAAGGCTATCTATGAGAGAAATAAAGGACATAAAAGTAGGGCTTATCACTTGTGGAAATGGAGTGGGCGATACTATCATTTCCATAAAGGCACTCTATATCGCCAAAACACTCTATGGGGCGAAATGTGTGCTATTTGGCGAAAAAATAGCACACACTCTTTGCGCTGGCTTTGACTTCATTGATGAAATAGTGGTGCTACCATACAATAGGCAAGGATTTATACTAAATCAATACCAAGCCCAAGTCCTAGCCCAAAACAAAGAACTAACCGCGGCAAAACTCTGTGCGAAAAAGCCCAAAATCCTATCCAAAGTCCCACACAAAAATGACTTCAAAATCGACAAAAAAGCAAACAAAATCGCCACCCAAAATCTCATAAACACTTTTGATAGCTACCACCTAGACTACCTCATAGTATCCTCTCCTCGCTCTATCAATATCTCCCTAGCCAAAGCCACAAATGCCAAAAAAGTCTTATGTGCAACCAAACTAACGAGCCTTTTTTCGCTCAAATGCAAAACCCTGCCCATCTATGCCAAAAAAGAGACTTACAAAAGAGTATCCTTTGAAGAGATTTTGTGCCTTTTTGTGCGAATGATAAACTCCAAAATCTATGATGAGAGTATCTCTAGCTTAGATTTTGCCCCTACTGCGCTTGCCACCACCCAAGCGCACAAATCCCGCATAGCAGAATTTCTACATAAGCAAAAACTAGGCAAACACCTCATACTGCTAAATCCATTTAGCGTTAGTGGGCTATATAGCCTTAGCAAAAATGCCTTTTTAGGCATAGCAGAGCGCATAGAGACAAAATTTGGCGATTGCACCTGCATAATCGCTACTTACCCAAAAGTGCATAGTGAGTTTGTGCACTTTTGTGACAAATACCAAAAAAAGCTAAAAAACCTACTAATATTCCCAAATGATGATGATATATTCAATCTCATAGAGTTGTGCAAGCGCGTATCTTGTGTGATAACCCCTAGCACAGGGGTAGCCCATATCGCAGCAAATGTAGGGACTCCTACCGTAGCCCTCTGTGGAAAGCAAGATATGAATAGGTGGATTCTAGGAGGGGGGGGGGGAGTAGCACACAGCTACACAAAGGCTCGCTATGTGCTTTTGGAGCAAAATCTATCCTATCTAATAGCACACCCTAGCGAGGAGGAGTGCTACATTGATAAGGTAGTAGAATCCTTAAAAGAAGTGCTACAAAGTGAATCTTAAAAAATATTTATAGAAATATCACAGCGACAAATCCTATAAAATCCAAAATAAATTAGAGCAGCTCATAGCAAGCAAGTCGTTAGGATTTTTTGGTAAAATATCGCCTTGCAAAACCTCGCAAATGACAAGCGCGACACAAGCCCACAGCAAATCCACACAATCCATAGAATCCACAGCAAAGGAACAATACTATGACTAAAATAGGCTTTTTACACTTAGAAATTTTTTGCTTTGACCCTAAGGCAGACTATGAGTTTTACTTCAAAAAACACAAGATTTCTTATACGCAAGCCAAGCCTAGTGGCGAGCAAATCAGCACAAGTCAAACTTTGGGCGAAATCTTAGCGCGTATCTCTAGCACGCTAGATATATGCGTGGATACAAGTGTGGGGCTAAAAATCAATGGCATAGCCCTGCTAGGCGATAATATAAGCGATGAGCTAGACTACAAAGCAAGCAAAGAACATAAAGAGATTTTAAGCAAAGAAACTTTGGGTGCGCTTTTGGAGAGATTTGGCAATGAGTGGCGCATAGAGCCACTAAGCACACTCTATGTCAAAAAAGACTTGACTCTAGATTTGCAGGCTATGCACTCCAAGTATGAGGAGTTTTTTGACAAACATCACTTCATAACGCAAGATGAAAGAAAATCTCTAAGCAAATATCTCCCGCTAAACCTCATCAGCACGCGAGATGATGACTACTTAGGAGATGGATTTTTCCTCTTTGTGAGGCGGCTTGCACAAAGACATAGCGAGCATTTAGATGATTTGCTAGAATCTATAAGCGATACCAAAAATGGCGTCCTCTCATACTCAAGTATCCAAAACCTGCTTTATAAGCCAAATCCACAAATCGATAGGGATATAGAGTGGCTTATAAACGCACTTCTAGCACAAAAAAGAGAAATCAGCCAAGCCCTAGTCAAAAAATCCAAAAAAGATTTTGATGATACTAGCAATTTGGCAAAATCTAACGCTTCTACAAATATTATGGATTCCACAAAGGACACGACTTACATACTATTTGACGGCTATGATAGCAGTGTAGGCAAAGAATCTAGCGAGCTTATCACTTCGTGTCAAAAGCTGTGTGAGAAGCTAGAAATCCCGCTTGCTAGCAAAAGCGCACAAGCAAATATATCCTTTGCCTATAATGGCGGGCATTTTACTCGCATAGCGGATTTTGACTTTTTTATCAAATGCACTTTAGGAAACATTTTGCAAGCCAATTCTTGTGGCTATACACTTTTGTTTGGCGACTATGCGAGCTTTTGTGAAGCAAGGCTAGCACTACAAATGCTAGCAGTAAAATCCAAAAACGAGATAAAAGATTTTATGGCAAACAACAAAGAAAAAATACATTCTATGAAAGAGCCTATTGCATATATCGGGGATTTGCTAAAGGAGCGTTTGCACACCTTTGCACATAGTGATGAGAGTAGTGCGCTTAGCGTAGTGTCTTTTGTCTCAAACACAACTTCCGCGCTAGAATCTATCCTAAATGAAACTAGCTACATAGAGCGCATACAAGGCGTTTTTGACGCACTAAATCAAAGATCAAAAAAGATTATCCTAAAATCTTATATTGCGCAAGACTTTTCTCATTTGGCGCACCTAAATGAACAATGCTATTTAGAAGAATCTGCTAAAATTCGCTTCGCAGGAATTGATGAGGGTGCGGATTTATTGCTTGTAGATAGCGTTGAGCAATTCCGCGCCTTTGATACGCAAGCCAAAAGCAGTGCCAAAGCCTACGGACGCGATATGGATAGCACCAAAGCGATGTTTTTGCCAAACCTTGTCCTACTTGTGCTAGAAGAGATTTTGGGTGCGGAGTCAAAGCAAAAATCAAAAGCGGTGTAGCCAAATCATAAGCTTAGTGTAGTGTGGTGGCATAATGTAGCAGTGCGACATAGCTTTGGCATAAGCAAGCAGGGATTGTATTTTGGCATAAAGAATGCTTTGTTTGTAGATATGCTTACAAAATATTTTGCGCAAAAAGGAATCGCCAAATGAAGCTTTTTTTGAAAATATTGCTTGCCTCGCTAATCGCTATGTGCTGGAATTGGATAGCACCAAATTCTAGCGATGTAACAATCACGCTTTTTATCTTTGTGCTAGCAGTGCTTATGATGAATCCTGTGAAATTCCAATCCCCCGAGAAGCGTGAGGAATATATCCAAAAGATACGAGAGAAAAAAGAGCAAAAGCTCGCCATAGCACGCAAACAGCAAGAAGAAAAAGCAAGACTACGCAATGAAAAGTTTGAACGCGAGGAGCGAGAGAAAAAAGAACTTCAAGCAAAAGTCAAAAGCAATAGAGGATTTTAGATAAACCTCTAGCTTGCTTTGAGGGTGCTTTTAAGCCCAATCTCTAAGCTAGTCTAAATAAAAAGATTTTGCGCTACATTTGCACAAAGATAGATTTCACACAGATTTCGCGCATTTGCATAAGCCAAAAACCAATCAACACAAAAACCAACGACAAGCCAATAATAAGGAGTAGTAAAATGACGAGTTTTATCCTACTTGTGATAGCTGGAGTGGTAGTGTATTATCTCTACACCACTTTTGAAGAATACCTAAAAAACCCGCTTCCCTCCCCACAAAAGCCACAAGAAAGACAAGATTATTCCCCAAAAGACAATCCATACTCCCTCCCCACTCCCCAAGATAAGCTCAAAAACTCCTACGCAGGTGCAAGCGTAGCAATGCTAAATATCCTACTCCAAGCAGGCATAAGCCAAAAAAATCCTAGCCTTTTGCAAGTCGTCCTACTTGATAACTTCATAAAAAATCTACACCTCCAAGAATCCCAAGAAACCATCCTAAAGCAAATGCTAAATGGCATAGATTTTAGCCAAATCATCTCCAAAAAAAGCACCACTCAAAGCCCTGCTACTAGCACAGATTCTAAAGATAGCGATACTCCCATTTCTAACTTAGCACAAATATTTTTAGACAACACCTATGGCGAATACAAAAAACGACTGCATTTTGTGGGGTTTGCCCTCACTCTTGCGTGGAGCGATAGGGTGCTAGAGGAAAAAGAAAGGGAGGTTATTTTGGATATTGCAGCGTTTTTGCAGCTAGAAAATGACGAGTTTAACGAGCTATATGACAGCTTTGAAAATAGATTTGGCGAAGCGACTAGCGAAGCGGATAAAGCAGATACAAACCTAGTAGAGCAATACAAAAAAGAGCTAGAAGCAAAGCAAGAGCAATCTAGCTTGCAAGAAGCCTATCAATCCCTTATCCAAAAACTATGCTCAAAATCCCAAGTAGCAAGCGAGCCTCAAGCCGAGCTTTTAGCTAAACTCTTAGCATTAGAGAGTGCGTATAACGCCAAAAATGCTTAAGCCCACAAAATCTAATAACCATAAAATCTCTGCAAAAGTGCTAGCAAGCTATCAAAGTGAGGCAAAAATAGCGATAAAAACCAAAAATTATCACAAATAAAAAACCATAAATCTGCCTAAATCCACCCACAAACCCCACTCCAAAACCACTTAAACCCCCTCACTAAAACCTACAAATCTTAAAAATCACTTTACCCACAAAATCTATAAAATACACCAAACCTAATGTAAGTCAAATCTCCACAAACACCACTCGCCCAAAAAACAAAAACGACTTAAACCTGCGCAATGCCTAAGCCACATAGCTTACGCAACCCCACTCAAACACCCACCCAAATCTACCTAAAAAGCAAAATATAATCATATTGACTTAAAATCTGCACTCCATACTTTTTGAAGTATCGTTTAGAAGTTAGATATTTTGCCTTTAGCATTCCTACGCTTAGTGTCTTTGGTGTTTTACCTATATTTGCCACTTCCTTTGGACTTATAGCATTTTTATCTAGGATATTCTCTTCTTTCGCGCCCAAAGTGAGAAAATCCTCTATATGAAGCGGAATCCCAAAAGTCTTTGTGATATGATAATTCCCCGCTAGCAGTAGCGCGAAGTCGCTCGATTTAAGCAGCATATCAGCCATACGCCTATCCTTATACTGCTGCACTTGCGTTAGCCTCTCTAGCAGTGTCGCGTCATTTGTCTTGTGAGATTTTGAGATGATTTTGCTTATGCGCTCTTTTACCTCCGTGCTTGTAGAGACATTGCCCGCTATGGGCTCTGCACCCTTATAAATCGTGCTGATTTCTTGGCGTGAGAGATTCCCCGCGATGATGTCAAAATTTGGCGCGTAAAAGGCGTATTCTACAATGTCCCTATACTGCTGATAGTCCCACTTTCCCCAGCCTAGCGCGGTTTTTAGATTTTCTTTTTGTATTTGTTTTTTGCTCTTGCTTGCCTCATCTATGTGGCTTTGTGCCTCGCTACCTAGCATTTCTAGCACAAGTGCAAATCTCTTGCACTCCCCCGCTTGCCAAGCGAAATACGCATCCAAAGCCTGCATAATCAGCAGTTGGGCTTTGTGATGGGATTTTTCATCGTGCTTTTCGCCTAGCAGGAGGATATTTGTATCCGCGATTTGAAATATAAAATCCGCAAATGACAGATTTTGCGTTTGATTTTGATTTGCTAGATTGATTGGCGTTTTAGCGTCTTGCTTAGCACTAGATATGATAGAAACGCGCAAATTTTCAAAAAGGCGTTGGACTTCTTGGAATCTATCTTGTGCGATTTTTTGGAGATTTTGCGTTTGATTTGCTAGCACTTCATTACTTGGTTGTGCGTCTTTTTGCGCTTGCTCTTTTGCGTACTCTTGCTCTTTTATTTGCTTTTTTTGGACTTGATTTTCCCTACTCTCACAGATACTAGATAGCCCTGCACTCCCACTAGCCAAAGTCTTTGCTTGCAAACTTCCCTGCAAACTCATCTGCAAATCCACCTGCAAATATGGCAGACAAGGCAGGCACGCCAAAACCCACACAGCACAAAAAAATGATTTAAACGCCTGATTTGATATTTTCTTAAAATTTTGCATTACGATTACCTTTCATTACCATTACATAATTATAAGAACTTTTTGCGTATTATGCCTATTTTTTGTAATAATACTTGCCTAAAAATGCCTAAAATACCCAAAACTACCTAAACTCATCTACATAATTTTGGCTAGCCTATTGGCTTATACACGCTCTCTTTTGCGATATGATAGCACAAGCCACGCTAGCAAAAAACAAAATCCACCGATGATAAAAAACGCAAAAAAATGTCCCATAACGCTAGCAAACTCCGCACCCATTTGATTTAGGCTAATAAGCCCGCGAATCCCGTGAAATGCTGGAATCAAATACGATAGCTCACGCAAAAATACAGGCAAAAGCTCGCTAGGCCATATAAACCCCATAATAAACACCAAAGGCATCGATGATACAAAAATCACTTGCGTGGGGATACTCTCATCACTAAAAAAGCTCCCCAAAGCCACGCCGCACGCCACACAGCACGCCATAAATGGCAAGCTAAAGCACCAAAAATCACTAGCAAGTGCGTGGATATGTATGCCAAGCGTAGGAAAAAGCACACCAAAATAAAGCAAAAACAACACACTATAAATGCCAACAAATGCCAAAATCCTACCAAAAATAAGTTTCCAAATAGGCACAACCTCGAAATACTGCTCTCTCTCATAGCCCCCACTAAAATCCACGCTAGATTTTAGCCCGACATTTTCGCCGATATTTTTCCCGCTTTGCCCCCTCATTTTGTCTTTGCTTTGCCATTTTTCTTTCTGCCATTTTTCTTTCCGCACTCTGTTTTGATACGCGCTTAGGATTCCACTCCCTGCGATAGAAGTCTGATGAAGTATAAACACAAGCACCGCTGCAAGCGCGTAGTTTGCATAGCCTAGATTTGTATTATATAGCGGTATAGATTCTAGGGTGATGATTTCACTAGAGCGCAAGGAGGGCTCTTTTTCCTTGCGTAGCTCATCGCTTAGAGCGTTTATGGCGTTATGCACGCCCTCGACTATCGCGCCATATATGAGGAAATACGAGGCATTTCCCATATATGACACCACAGAGCCTACGCCCTTTTTAGCATTTGCTTCAAAGCCCTTAGGGATAAGCATAACCCCATCAGCTTCAAAGGCTTCGATTAGGCTTTGCGCCTTTGAGATAGAATCCACCTCTTTAAGCAGGGCGATTTGTGGTGTGCTAGAAGCAAGAAAAATAAGCCTCCTGCTTAAATCGCTTTTGTCCTCATCGATGATGACCAATCTCTGCTTGGTAACGATGTCATTTAGATATGGCATAGGATATAGCACTCCATACACAAGCGAGCCGATAAAAACCACCATTACGACAAGTTTATTACTAAGTATGGCTTTGTATTCGCATAGCAAAATCTGCAAAAATGATATGCCTTGCTTATTCATATTTTTGTCCTACTTTTTTTGCTACACTTGCTACTAGATTTTTAGGCAAAATCTCCCAATCATTCCTTAGCGCATAAATCCCCGCTCCAAGCGCAAAAAATAGCAAAAACCAAAGCATTCCACCCAAAATCTCAAACCCCAAATCCGCTCCGCCACCATAGTTTGCTTGCTGTATAAAAAGCTCCATAAAATGTGAGATAGGCAAAAATTTGCTCCAAAAAAGTGCTAGCACATTCATCGCACTTTGCGGATAAGTAACGCCCGCAAACGCAAGCGATGGCGCAGTATAAATCGCCACAAAGCCCACCGCCTTTTTAAAATCACTTAGCACTGATTGGATAAACACCACCACACCATTTACACCAAGCACAAGTAGCACACTCCCGCACACTAGCAGTCCCAAATCCCCTCGATTTTCAAAGCCTAGCTTTTTTAGTAGCACGATTTCGCACAACGCCCAAAACACAAACACAAGCGAATTAAAAACATAGCGTATAAAAAGGCTTTTTAGGCTGCTTGGTGTGTGTCGTAGTAGATGAAGCATACCTAGTGCGCTTAGGATTTGTAGCATACAGGGCAGAAGCAAAGTCAGCATAAACTGCGAGTAGTTGTTGCTAGAATTATACAGAGGAATGATTTGAGAAAATATCGGCATAGAACTTGCAATGGCAAGGTTTAGATTTTTTGCTTTGATTAGATTTTTGCCACTCCATTGCTTTGCATTTAGAGTGCCTACCACTCCCTCCAATGCCCCACTTATAGCCTTGCCTATAAGCACAAATTGAGCGTTAAAATACAGCACTATTTGCACGCCATTGCCCTGCTTTATGTCCCTCTCATAGTTGCTTGGAATCACCACAAGTGCGTAGATTTGGCTAGTGGCTAAATCCTCTTTTGCTTCTTTTATGCCCTCATAAGATTTTGCGATTTTCACCGCCGCACTAGAATCTATCATAAACAACGCTTCTTTGCTCTCCACACTTCTGTCAAAATCTACCACACCTATGGGCAAATCTCTAGGCAAGCTAGCCATAAACACCGCATATATAAACCACCCAATAAGCAATGGCAACACAACATAAATCAAAAACAACACCTTATGAGTGCTCAAACATCGCAATGCTTCTTGGATAGCAAATTTCCTAAAAAACCTCGCTTTGCGAATCACAGGATTTTGCATACGACTTTGGTAAGTGCCGATATTTTGTGCTCTTTGCGTGCTTTTGGCGATTTGCACACTTTGGGTAGATTTTCTCTCTTCTAATGATTTTTGTAAGCTACCCAAAAGTCCTATCTTGCTAGAAATCATTGTGGTGATTTCTAAGGCTTTTATCTTTACTGATTGTGCAAAATTTGCCACAAAATCCACAATATTTTTTGCAAAATCAATATTTAAACTTGAAAGTTTAGATTTTGCTAGATTTGATTGTGAGTGTGCAAAATCCAAAATCACATTTTTTGTAGTTTTTAGATTTTGCCAAAGCTGCGCTATAAACCACATTATGCGGTTTTTTAGCAACTCTATTTGTGGTTTTTTGGTGTTTTGCAAAATTTTTAGCGCGATATTTTTTAGATTTTGGGAGAATTTTGCAGATACATTTGCAGAAGTATTTTTTGCCTCGCTCCACACACGCAAGCAAGTATCAAAAAACTTCTTTAGCCATTTCTCTAGCTTCATTTATATGCCCCTTTTTTATCGCTTTTGGCTATTTTCGGATTTTGCCAAATCTAGCCTTTGCTTTTCTAGCTATTGCAAAAATTATTGCCCAAAATCTACTTGCTTGGCAAAGTTACCACCGCGCTCATTCCTACGCGAAATTCGCCATTATTTTCTAGTGGCACAGCCTCTATCTCAAAGCTTTTTAAATCATACCCCTTAGAAGTAGAAGTAGCCCTCCAAGTGGCAAAATCCCCCATAACCGCGACATAGCGCACCTTGAAAGACACTTGCTTGTTTAGTGCAGGGATATACGCGCTAAACTCACTTCCCACGCTAAAGCTAGACAGATATTCCTCTTGCACACTTAGCTTTAGCCAAGCATCTTTATTATCCACCACCATTACCACAGGAAATCCACTAGGACTTAGCTCGCCCTCGCTTAGCAAGATATTTGCCACCTCGCCATCAGCAGGAGAAAACGCCTGCATATCCTCGATATAAGCCTCCACTTCGCTTAGCTGCCCAGCTGCAGCGATTTCTTTTTGGGTGGCGGCTTCTTTAGTTTCTTTTGTCGCGCCATCTAGGGCGATTTTGTATTGCTGATAGGCGGTGTTTTCGCTAAATTTCGCATTTTGATAGGCAGTATAGGCTTCATCTTTTCTTTGCAGGCTTGCCACGCCGTTTTGATATAGCTCCTCGATTCTCTTATAAGTCTTTTCGGTTAACTCTCTCATAGCCTTAGCACTATTATAAATATCTCGCGCAGATATGATACTCTCTACGCGCGCACCTTTGTGCGTCTCCTCTGCGATAGCCTTTGCTGCTTCATAGCCTGCTTTTGCTTGGGTTAGCTTAGCTTCTACTTCGGGGGATAGTATAGTGAAAACCAAATCGCCCTTTTTTACCATATCGCCCCTTTTTACAAGCACAGAGCCTACGCGCCCTGCGAGCTTGGAGCTTACAGAGTATTGCTTAGCTTGTATTTGTCCTTGTATGATTTGAGGTTTGGGAGCATAAGCCTTATAAAAGCTAATCACTAGCCAAAGCACCAAAATCGTGGCGATTACCACCACAAACCCCACTTCAAATCTCTTTTTCATTTTCTCACTCCTTTTGTTAGATTGTTGTTAGATTGGTAGCTTTTGGCAAAATCGTGCCCAAAAGCACTGCGCTACTCCAAATATCCATAAAACTCATCTATCTCATCACTTAAGGCAAACAACTTCGCAAGGGCTAGAATCGCTCTATATGCAGAAGTTTTTTGCTCAATCAAAGCTGATTGCAAGGCGTTTTGCGCATCAATTACTTGCGTGCTTGTCGCCATTCCCTGCTTAAAGGCATTTTGCTGAAGTTTTAGATTTTCCCTCGCTAGAGATATGGAGGATAGCAGGCTTTTATACTCCTCTTTTAGATAGCTTGCTTGGGCGTAAGTCTTTTGGGTTAGTAGCGTTAGCTCTTTTGTAGCTTGGGATTTTAGGCTTTGCGCTTCTAGTTGGGAAATCTTTGCGGCTTGGTATTTTTGCACCCTTGCTGCAGGGGTGAGGATAGATACCTTTGCAGCCAAGCCCACACTGAAAGTAGGCATAGCTTGGATAAGCAAAGATTTTTGACTATCGTGGAAAATGTAGTTCCCAAAAGCAACCACTTGAGGCATAAACGAGCCAAAAGAGAGCTTTTTTGCTTCCTTTGCCGCATCGATTTTTAAATCCGCGCTAGCAAGTAGTGGGTAGCTAGAGAGTGTTTTTTCTATGAAATATGATTCTGGTTTGAGCGGTTTATCAAGCAGGCTTAACGCCGAAGTGGGAGATACATTTGGCGTATCTAGCGCACTATCCAAAGCTAAAGAAGCGATTTTGTATGAATTGGCAGCTTCTTTTTGCTTGTTGGTTGTTTTATCTAAGGCTACTTGCGCGACTAGCACTTCAAGATGAGCGATTTGCCCGCTTTTTTCTAGATTTATAGCATTCTCATAGTGTAGCTGTGCGCCATCTTGGGCTTGTGCTAGCACTTCTTGGACTTCTTTTGCCAAAATCGCACCATAATAAATACTTGCCAACTCTTCAAAAGCAAGTAGCTTTTTTAGTCGCAAGGCTTCTAGCGCATCTTTTTGGGCGATTTTTGCTAGCTTGATTCCGTGCAATCGCACTCCACCTGCATAAAGCGGGTAGATGATATTTATCGCACCTATGATGACATCTTGCTTTAGGAATGTGATAGGCTGGGATAATAGCCCCAAAATATGCTGCATCTGTGGCTGTGAAGCGATAGCAGGCGGGATAGAAGCAGAATTTATAGGGAGCTTTTCTTGGATAGGTGCGTCCAAATGCGTATAGAGCGCACCCACGCTAATATCTGGCAAAAAGCTAAGTTTCGCGCCGAGTGAGAGTTTTTTGCTTTTTTGCAGATTGTAGTCTTGGGCTTTGATAGAATCGCTATTCTCCAAAAATGTAGAATACGCACTCGCAAAATCTAGCTTTGTAATTTTTGTGGAATCTTTTGTGTCTTGTGCTGATTGTTGTCCTGCTTGAGTGGCTTGTGTCTCTACTTGCGAGGTGGCATAGACAAAGTGGCTAGATACTCCACAAACCACACAAACTACGCAAAATACACGCCAAATTGTGCAAACCAAACTAAAAAAACTTTTTGAAAACTCATCAAACAAAAATTTCATTGGCTTTTTACCCCGCTTGTGATTGCTTATATCAAGCAATCTGCAAAAACACCAAAGGTGTATCCACACTTTAGCCACACAAGCTATAAATACTTAATTATACACAAATGGTAATAATATGTTAATAAATATTTAACTTTTGTAGATTTTATGTTGAGATTTTATGGATTTTAGCAAAGCCTTATTTTTGCGTATTTCACGCTATTTTTACTTACACAAGGCTACTTAGATGTTGTAAGATTTTATTGTGTAATTATTGTGCGACAAATTTGTTATACATCATCGTGTAGATAACGACAAACACCGCACAAGTCATCGCTAGTGCCAAAGAATTGGCATAAAAAAGCGTAGCAAGTGCGATAAAAGGAATCTGCGCACACAGCATAAGCAAAGAAGTGAGAGGGTTGCTCCCCAAACGCCTAAAAAGAAGCGTATGAAAAGGCAAGGAGTCTTTTTTCTCCAAGATTTTGCGTCTAAAAAATAAAAACAGCATTTCCCACACAGGATATATCACCACACATAGCGCATACCAAGGGCTAACGATAGAATAGCTAGTCTGTGTAAGTATCACCAAAATCATCGCTAAGCAATATCCCAAAAAATACGCCCCACCACTACCCAAAAACACTCTACCACTCGGGAAATTTAGCACCAAAAATCCAAGCACCGCACTACCCAAAATCGCTGAAATAATCGCTAAAGAAAGTATATCTACGCTCATAGCGACACTCATTATGGAGAGGCTCACACATAGGACAAATCCACCGCTTAAGCCATTAAATTTATCAATTAGATTCACTGCATTGCAAAGCCCTACGATAAGGACAATGCTAAGCATTAGCCCACCGATATATGGTAGCTCAAATCCAAGTCCTAGAGATTTTAGCCAAATATCAAGTCCCAAAAGGCTCAAAAACACCCCGACACATTGCAAAAATACGCAAACTTTGAGCCCAAACCTAAACCCCATATCTTTGATAAATCCGCTTAAAAACACGATAAATCCACCAAGCATATAAAAAGTGAAATGCACATATAGCCCCGCACCCAAAAACACCGCGCACACGCCAAGTATGATTCCCACTCCGCCAGCTTTTGGCGTGGGATAGTGAGATGATGGGCGCGTAGAAAATGGAGAAAAAACACAAGCTAATTTCTTTGCAAAATCTAGGGAATCTGCTCTACTAGATTTCGTAATGGGATTTGCAAGTGGGTTTGAAATAGGGGTTGAAATTGGATTGGGGTAAGAATCTCTATCCATAAGCGAATCTGCCAAAATCGTGTGCTTTTTGCTAAAGCGGATAAGCAAAAACACCGCAAAAAACGACACACAAAAAGCGATAGCACAAAAAGGAAGCGCAAAAAGAATCTTTTGCGTAAAAATGGTGCTTTCTAAAATCGTGCTATGCAGTGTATGTGCCAAAGATTTGCTCCGTTTTCAATATTTTGTAGCTATTTATGTGGTTTGGCATAGTGCTATTTAGTCAAATAATTCTGCTAAATGAGACTGCCAGATAGACTTGCCTCAAACAAAAATCCTAAATGAAATGCAAATTAAATATAGCTTAAAAGACTCTATCTTTTTGGGATTTGTAAATGAATTGTAACAAAATTTACTTGGTAGTAGGCTTAAAGCAAGGCAACAAAAGCAAATTTTTATAGATTTTTGTTTGAATGGCGTTTATTTTTCGCACACAAAAATGTAGGGAAAATAGTTAGTGGGTGCATTGCAGATTCTAAATATTTAGTGTGCTAGATTTTGTGCTAAGTCTATCAAAGCTATTTATAAAAATATGTGCCAAGAGTATATAGCAATAATATATAAAGAGATTTTAGGATAAATCCCGACAAAAACGCAAAAGCGCAAAAACGAAAAAGGGGTAAAAACCAAAAAACTATACTAAGCGACACACCAAAGCAGCTAACCCACCTAGTCGTCCTCATCATTTGTGCTATGCTTTTTGTAGCTATATCTTGGGTCATCTGCTAGTGCATCTAGCTCGGCTTTTGTGCGCTTATAGGCTTTGTGGATATTTAGCCCCGCTGCTGCCACTCCCCAAAAAATCCCAAGCCACAATAGCCACACACTTCCGCTGATTCGCTGCAATACATACCCTATCCCAAGTCCTAGCAGTATCGCCACCACGATAGATATGCCTAGACTCAAATCATACGCACCATTGATGACTTTTTGGACTTTTTGAGCACGAGCAGAATCTGCGGTGTCTTTAAAATCTATCAAACCCTCAAAATCTGCAGATTCTGTGGATTTTGAGGGTTTTGTTGATTCTAAAGATTTTGCCGTGTCAGTCTTGCTTGCAGAGTCAGCCAAATCTAGCGACTCTTTTTCTTGTGTGCTTTTTTCTTGCTTCTCTTGCATTTATGTGCCTTTTTGCGCTACCCTAGTGTCTTAAAAGAATCACTTGCCCTATCTAGCACGGTATCAATTAGCTCTTCATTCATCGGCTCGCACACAAACCCCGTCTCAAACTGCGAACAAGCAAGATACACGCCACGACTTAGCATTTCCCTATGAAATCGTGCAAATAGCTCGGTATCTGCTTTTTTTGCATCATCAAAGTTTTGCACGCCGTTGCTAGATTTTAGCCATTCCTCGCCCCTTTGCCCCTGCCCCATAAAAAACACCCCAAACATACTTCCCCTCACAGAAGTTTCTAGCACGATATTGTGCTGCTTGGCTTGGGATTTTAGCCCCTCTGTCAGCCGTGTGGCTAGGGATTGAAGCCGTGAGTAAAGCTGCACACCTTTTGACTTTATGAAGCGAAGTGTGGCTAGCCCTGCACTTGTAGCGATAGGATTGCCACTTAGCGTGCCTGCTTGATATACAGCACCTTGTGGAGAGAGAAGTCGCATTATCTCCTCACTTCCACCAAACGCCGCTAGAGGCATACCTCCGCCGATGACTTTGCCAAATGTAGCCAAATCAGGTTTTAGATTTATAAAACTTTGGACACCATTTAGCCCTGCGCGAAATCCACTCATCACTTCATCTATGATTAGCACGATTGCGTGTTTATCACATAGCTCTCTTAGCCCACTCAAAAACTCCTCTTTTGCAGGCACAAGCCCCATATTCCCAGCAATAGGCTCTATGATTATGCAGGCAACCCCTTTGCCATTTGCCTCGCTAGCAGATATGCACGAGCGCACAGAATCTATATCATTATACCTTGCCACAAGTGTATGCTTGCCCAAATCCTCTATAACGCCCGGCGAGCTAGGATGCCCAAATGTCGCACACCCACTTCCCGCACTCACTAGCAAGCTATCGCTATGCCCGTGATAGCAGCCATCAAACTTGATAATGTCCTCCCTGCTAGTATAAGCTCGGGCTAAACGAATCGCACTCATCGTAGCCTCTGTGCCAGAATTTACAAGGCGCATTTTTTCTAGCCCCTCATAGCAGGGCAAAATCTCCTTGACAAGCGCAGTTTCTAGCGTAGTTGGCGCACCAAAACTTAGTCCGTTTTTTGCCGCTTCTATCACGGCAGATTCTACCTCTTGGTGAGCGTGCCCTAGTAGCAATGCCCCCCAGCTTTGGACAAAATCCACATAGCAATTCCCATCAATGTCATAAATCTCATAGCCCTTACCCTTTGCGATAAAGGGCGGTGTCCCACCCACACTTTGAAACGCCCTCACAGGCGAATTTACCCCACCTACAATCACTTGCTTTGCTTCATTAAAACTATTGATACTATTTGTTAGCTCCATTTTTGCTCCTTTTGATTTGCTTGGGATTTATGAGCATTTTTTGTGGCTTATTGTAACAAAATTTTTCACAAAAAATATCCTCATTTACTATGAGTGGATAAAATCCGCGCGCTTTTATCCAGCCTTTGTAATGTTTGCCAATCTTTGCCACAAGCCACACAAATAACGCAAAAGATAATGAAGCAAATGGGCTTTGCAAAATGGCAAAACAAAATGCAAAATCATAACAACAATCCAAAGGAGTAATAATGCAGGCAATCTACCCTTATGCGCAAATCGTGCATTTATTCTGTGCTATCATTTTCATAGGCTATTTGTTTTTTGATGTGGTGGTGATGAGATTTGTAAGCAAACACCTTGACAAAGACACCTTTAGTCGTGTATGCGAGAGTATAGAGGGGCGTATCACAAAGTTTATGCCTTTTGTGGTGCTTACTTTGTTTCTTAGTGGTGGAATGATGGCAAGTAGCTATATCGGGCTTGAAGCGGGATTTTTCACTACGACATTTCAAAAAATCTTTATGATAAAGATTTTGCTAGCAAGCTGTATATTTGCGCTTGTGATAATGTCGCTATCATTTCACTTTATCCTAAAAAAGCCAAATCCTATCGGCAAATATATAGGAATCCACACGCTTGTATTTGCTATCGGCGTGGTGGTTACACTACTAGCAAAGATTATGTTTATGGTGTGATGGGGATTTAGGGGAGTTTAGCGTTGGGGAGGTGAGATTAAGTATAGAAATAGGGCGAAATATATGAGATTTTGCTTTTGCCAAAATACTTCAAAACATACTCCCCACGCTAAAATAAAAATGCCTTTTATCTAGCTTGCTAGGATTATATAGCGGGACATATCCCCACACTTCTGCGTTGAAATATTTGGAAACATATAGCTTTAGCCCCACTCCACCACCTGCTAGTAGCTTATCTAAAGTGGGCTTCTCATATAGACTTAGGCTATATCCCATATCTAGCCCAATACTTGGCACAAACCTAACACCATATACGGATTTGGCATAGTAGCTAAAGTCATTGCGATATAGCACGCCTACTTCCCCACTTAGCACCAAGCTATCAAACCCCCTCACACTATATATACCACCCAAGCTTAGTTTCTCGCTAGCATATAGTTGCGTGCGAGAAACCTGCGTTTTTACAAATCCTGTGTATACAAATCTATGATTTTCACTCCCAAATGGAATATACGCCGAAGTGTCTATGGTAGGAATCGTATAAAAGAAATTCGGCTTAGAATCATTAGAAGTGGTAGGGAAATTATCCATAGCACCAAGTGCCTTTATACCCTGCTTTATGCCTATACTTATGTCAAATGAAGCCTGCCTAAAAGAGCGTAGATAATGCACTCCTGCATAGATATTGCTTAGATTTCGCCTCTGTGTGATAAGCTCAATTTTTTCTAAGTAGTTTTTTGCCCATCTCTTGCCAAGCCCTAGACTTAGGCTTAAGCGATGATTTGCATTCATAAACACAAGAACCTGCGCTTTTATGTCCATATTTGCTAAGTATCCATTATAGCTAAGTGTGTTTTTGGCTATATCTATGCTTTGGGCATACCAAGCATAAGAGCCAGACGCGCTCAAAAGCACTCGCCTAATAGGCATAGAAAAATCCAAAGAAGTATAAATGCTACTCTTTTGCTTATCCCAAAGGGGTGTAGAGACAAAATACGCACTTAGCTTCTCTGCTAGTCCTGCTAGATTTTCTAGCCCAAACTGCAAAGAAGTTTGGTAGATATTTGTTGCCCTGCTACCTGCATTGTCTATGCTTATAGCTCCATAAAATGGCGCATAGATTTTACCTAAAGTTTTTGCTTGGTGGTGGAGGTGGATTTTTGTTTGGGGGATTTGGACTGCTTGGGTGGTGTCTTTGCTAGATTGGGTGTCTTGTGTAGATTGTGGAGTTTGTGGGTTTGATTTGGTGTTTGACTCTAAACTAGATTGCAAGTTTGGTTGTTGGTTAGATTGCAAGTGAGATTCTAAGTGAATCCTAGGCGAGACACTCCGCAGTCGCTTGTAGCTATACAGCCCACGCTCAATAGCAGTGATATTTAGAAAATCCCCTATCTTTATGCCATAGTCTTTGCGCAAAAGTCGCGCATATTTGGGATTGTCTATGAGTATGTCGCTTATGGTAGAAGTCTGCAAAGTGATTAGAAGTCTTTTTGTGCTAAGATTTTGTGGCTTTAGTCCAAAGCTAGTGGTTATGTAGCCCTTTTTTATGGCTTTGTGCTTTAGGGCATTTAGCAAGGTAGCTATGTCGCTAGACTCAAGGCATTTGTGCGAATAGGAGTCAAATATCGGCTGCAAAAAACCAAACTCTTTTTGGACTTTTTGCTTAGGAAATGGCGAGGTAAGCGCGATATAATCCACCCAAAAGCAAGTTGGATTGGATTTTTGCGAGTATTGAAGTGTGTCTTGGCTTTGCCCATCTACTTGCCTTTGTATTTGCTCCTCCATTCGCCCCTCTCCCTCTGCTTGTTGTCTTTCTGCTTGTTGGTTTGCTTGATTTTCTTGGCTATCTTGTGAGATTTCATTGGTTTTTTGGCTTGATAGAGAGGGGATAATAGCGTCTTTTAGGGATTCTTGGTAGGAGTTGTATTGATTTCTTTGCTGATTTAGCTGCTCTATATTATCCGCAGATATGCTATCACCAAATGCACTAGACAACACAAGTAATATCAAAAGTGCTGTGGTAAGTTTTGGTATTTTGCAATCTATGTGAGTTATACCACTCTTTTTAGTCATTGTATGTAGATATTCATCTTTGTTGATTGTATGATTTTGCAAATTCTTATTTTCCTAATTCTTAATGTGTCTTGCAGATTTTAGTAACTTTGGCAAATAGAACCAAATAACTACAAAATTAGTCATTCAAAAATCCTTTTTGAGCTAAATCATCGCATAATTTCTTTAATGCTTCATACTCATTATCAATTATGTCTATCTCATAGATTTCTTTCCATTGGAGATTATTTTTAGACTTGATACCCCTATCTACAAAAATCTTGTTTCCTCTGTCGTTTTGGATTTGTATGTATTTTTCGTCTTTTTGAAGCACAATGACAAAATTGCCAAAACTTCCACTATCATAATGCAGAGATTCTATCTTGTAGTCCAAGTCCAAAACTAACTTAATACTCTCATATAATCTTTTAAAATCAAAAGAATCCAAAATAACTCCATTTAAAAATCTTAATTTCTTATTCTAAACAATCTCAATCTCTATCTGCGCTCCATCGGGCAAATCTTTTGTCTGTGTGTAAATATCCGCATACAATGTGCTAAATTCACCAAAATCTAGCCTAGTTAGCCCGCTATCCTCCCCGCCCAAAATGTAGGGAATCTTTGGACACAATACTTTACCAAATTCAATCACTTCTCCTTGTCCTCTATACGCTTGTGCTTCATCATATCCACACAGATGAGGATAACACTCAAGCATAATGCCTAAAAATTCCTCAAAACTACTAGCAATCTCTCTTACATCTCCCAAATCGGGGAAAAACTGAATAATATGCGTTGAATTTAGCCCAAAATGCTCTCCTAAGACATTGCGCGCAAACAAGAAACACTCCTCAATGCTGCGATAGGCTTTTTTCCACTCGCTTTTGTTTATGGATAAAACACTATCAACTTCTGCAAGGTTTGTCATCCTCTCGCCCGCTAAATGATATGGATACAAAATCAAGCATTCCTCAAAAGCACAAAGTCCATTTGCCACCTTTGCAATCTCTAAATATTCTTTGAGGATTTTAGAATCCATATCTATATATGGCAAAGTTTCTAGAGATTTGACAAAATCCGCATAGATTTTGTCCGTGCTGTGATATAGCCTTTGTCCAATCTGTAAGAATCTGCTTATGTTTGTCATTCTACAACCTCTATTTTGATTTTTGTCCCAATCACTTCCAAATATTTTTAAAATCGCTTTGTGCTCTGTCATAGCATTCATTTTTAGATATTCCTTATAAAGCATTTGTTATGTATTTGTTCGTAGCGGTTTTAGAAGAATGCAAGCGATATTCTTAAAAATATTGCCACAAAATGACTTTATTTTTGAATGGCTACCTTTCTTTATTTCATAGTATTCCATTTCAAGCGTAGATATAAAGTCTTTATTTATGATTGTGCCACTAGGGTATGTGTCCTCGTCCAAATACACACTAAGCTGCGTATTAGTGCTATTTTTGCCTGTATAGTCTATTTCCCATATTAGCTTATCTTGTTTGTATTTAGCGAGAAACATTATCTCACTTTGTTGAGAAAAAATTACAGATATTCCCTCATACAGCCCATTTACAAATCGAACTTCCCTCTCTAGCACTCCATTATCATAATCCCTAGCCACCCCGAAATATAGTCCATTCTTCACTTCCCATTCACTGATTTTTTCATCTTTTTCATATAGCTCTATTTTTCCATTTATGTATTGCCCATCAAGTGTTTTAAATATGGTTATTCCATTTTTGCTCTCTAGTCTTGTGTATTGCTTAGAATAATATGTTTTTGGCTCACTTACTAGCTCATTTTTGTCATTTTTCCAAGCAAGAAACTCATATTGCAAATATATAGCAAAATCCTCATCTAGCGTTTCATTTTCTGCAAAATCACTATCAATATCTATATTTAGAGCGATTGGCTCGATACTCCATAACAATTTACCTTTTTGATATTTTTGGATTTTGGAGAGAACCCTTTTAGATTCACTATTTGTAGTGTATTCTTCGACAAAATCATTTATAAAATCCTCTGCAAATGATTTTGCAATGGGCTTTGCAAGATTGGTTTTACAAGAGTTTTTTGCAAGGGATTTTGCAGATGTTTTTGATTGTGTGTTATTCATTTTTCCACCTTATTTTTTATTTTTTTAACAAAATCTGTCTTTCTTTGCTTACTTGATTTCTTTACCCACCTCATTTGCACTACTCAAAATCCCCAACTTCAAGCAATTTATCTATCAAAGATTCTATTATTATTCCTTTTTGTGTGGGATTATTTTGTATATCAAAGCTATGTAGCATAGATTCTAGTAAATAATTGACGATTCCTAAAACCTCCTCAAAAGTGCATACCAAATAAACTACTTCATTAAAATCTATTTGTAGTCTTATAGCACTAATCGCACGAGATTGGCTTAAAAACTTTGCATTATAGCCTTTCCACATATCCAAAACTACATTATTTGTATTTTTTAAAATGACAATGTTTTCATCACAAATAATCTCTCCACTTTGTGATATAGCACCTTTGTTGCATATATTTTGACTAAAAAGTTCTAGTTTCTTGTGCAATACCTCACTATCTCCAATGTCATCTTCGCAGAGAACCTCTATCTTTATATCAGAGCTATATAGCACGCTAGCTTCTTGTAGGGATAATTTTATTTTGAGCGTTGTCTCCATACCGTTATGACCTCTCTTGTGCGCAGGTAGGCTATCCATACACGATAGCATACAGATACTTTACCACCTCTGTCAAATCATTATTTATCGCAAGGGCTAGCGGATAATTGCCCTTTTTTGTTTTTGAGAGAGGGTTTGAGCCTTTTTGTATGAGCTTTTTGGTAAGCCTAAGGTTGTCTATATGATTTGCAAATACAAATAGGCAGGCAAAATGCAGTGCTTCACAGCCCTCATTATCTGCGACAAAGACATCTGCGCCAATATCTACATAGCGCATTGCTACATTTACATTGCCAAACATTATCGCGTAGTGAAGTGGGGTAAATCCCTCTTTGTTTTGGTGGTTTATAGAGTGCAAGCTATGAGGGTAGAGCGATAAAAGTAACTCCACCCGAGATACTTCATCGCAAAAAGCCATACTATGCCAAATCCCCTCTCCAAGAGCATTTATATGCCCTATATCTGCACCATTTTCTAGTAAATATTTATACGCGCTAGAGCCTTTGTCGCTCATAGCATACAAAAGCAAGTTATCATTATCCTCATCTGCAAAACAATGATTTATATCGTATTTGTCTCTATATGTCTGCAAAAAATCTATATCGCTATTGCATAGTGCATTTTTTAGATTTTCATAAAAATTTTGATTCATTTGCCTCATAGTCCTTGTCTATCTGTTTTTATGACTTGTCATATTTATCTAAATCCCCACAACAAACGCTAATCATTACCCCTATGGATAGATAAAACATTTGAAAATATACAATCATACACCAAAGTCTGTCCAAAATTACTGCATTGTGTCTCTATATCCTCCAAACGATGCGTAAGAATTTCTTTTGGCACAAATGCAAATCCCATCTTTTCTAGCCTCTCATCAAGCATTTTTACCTGCGGAATATCAATCAGCTTATTTTGCACTTTTTCAAACTCACAATCACAAAAAATATCTCTAAAAATCCACGCATTTTCACTTTCTTTGGCTTCTGCATTGTGCTTAGAAAAACTCACAAAATAAAAATAATACTTTGCCAAATAGCTTATCACTACCTGAAGATAATAAAAACACCCACCTAGTGCAATAGCTAAATCTGTATCAAAATCTAATGGCTTTTGATTTTTGTGCAACAAAACATAGTATAGATAAGACACATCATTGCGCAAATCTACACAATCTTTCAAGGCATATTGTGGGCTAAAAATATCTTTCATAAGTGTGGAGAGATTTTCTTTTGTGTCCTCATCTTTGATTGCCATTTTCCTTACTTGACGCAATCGCTCTGCTTGTGGCAAAGATTCGTATTTTTTACGCTCATTGTATGAGACATTTCTAGGATAATACTCATAAATTGTCTGCAAAACTTCGTAAAGCCTAGCATATCTCATTTTCTATTATCTCCTTTTTGTAATCTTTAATGCTTATCCCAATAAAATCTAAGCCTTAGCGTTTGTTTGTTGCCACTATCCTCTGCTTCAGCATTTTATGCGCGACAAGCCAAAAATCTTAGTGCAGTATAAACAAATCACGGTTTTTTGCTTCATTTTTTATTTTTGTAGCATTGCTAAAAGATATAAAAGTCAGCACATACTCCTCGCTTGCGATAACCCAAGTTTTTTCCTCTGTGATATACCACCAAAAGCCACCTCCATTTCTCACTAGCCTATAAAAATCCAAAACAAATTCATCATAAGAGGTTTGATAAAGCAAGATTGTATCTTTATATCTATGAATACCAGACTTATAAACGCTAAAACTCTTATATATCCAAAGCATAAAATCTAGCAATTTTTGCTCACACTGCATTCTGTGTTTCATTTTTTGCATATCACTTTTTAGAGCACCTTTATCAAATACATAATCTTGTATGCACTTCTCACGCTCACTAGCACTAAGCCAATGACTCCACAAAGTAACATAAAAGCACTCCGCATATTGTGTGATATATTTTTGGCTATCAAAGTCCTTATAAACCCTTATATCCTCCAAATCAGGGGAGATTCCAAAGTATTTTAGCATTATTGTTTGCATATTTTCATCTATGAGTTTTTGAAGTTTGCGGTAATGTATAGCCCTTGTAGAAAAGCGTGGCTTTTGTGCTTTTGACAAAGTATCATCTACAATGCACGATAAATGATACTTTGTAGCCAAAGTGCTTAATTGTTTTTGTGGTATTTTGTCCTTAGAGTAGGCATAAAGCACTTGCCCACACACAACAAAATAAAAATCCAGCTCCTCAACGAAATACACATAATCATTTCTCTTTCTAGCCATAGACAAATACAAATCATAAGTTTGCCAATTTTGAATATCTGTGCTTGGCACGATAAATCTATTAAGTTTCAAAAAATTTTTAAGATTTTTGATAGCCACTTTTTGATTGCGAACATTTCTCCATAATCTTTCATTCTCCCCCTGCCAAACGCTGTATTGGCTTGATAGCTCCATTATGAAAGCAAATAGATTGTTATCAAAAAATATTTGTGAATTTTGAGAATCTAGATGACTGCTAGGGATATACGCACAATACTTACTCATTTATTTTACCTGTATGACATTGCCATATTTATCTAGCGCACCGATAAGTTTGCCATTTTTGTAAATTTCTCTAAACATTTTATGCTAGCTTGCGCAAGCAAGATTTTACAAGTCCTCACAGCACTACTCCGCAATGCTTTTGTAAATTCTCTAGCAACACAACATTTAGAAATTGCACGATTTCGCGCAGGTTTATAGCACCTCCATAAGCACTTAAGCACGAATGGTCGTAATGCAGTTTTACCCAATTTTGTTGGGATTTTGATAGCTTTGCATCATATTGCTTCATCTTTGGATTTTCATATTCGCAAGTGAGTTTTGCCTCATCTATCCCGTCCTCTATGTCTGCGTGTATCCTCCAGCCACTGCTTGTAGTCTCTACAAAAAACATCGTATCGCTATCCAAAATAACACCCTCGCTATTTTTGCTATACATTTTTTCGCATATTTTATAAAGCGTTAATAATTCTTCATCAATTTTTATGCTACTAAAATCCACACCATCATCTAAAATGGCACATATCTTTTTCATATTTTTTGTAAAATCTGTGCTACTTCGTGTTTCGCTTATAGTCTCGTATTTAAGATAGCTTGGCGATATATTATCCATTAAAATCTTACAATGGCTAAAAAGCGCGGAGTCCAAGCACTTCTCATCGCTATATTGCCCAAATAGGCTAAAACACAAAATCGGCTCGCTATTTGTGCATTCATCAAGTTTGCCCTGAACGCTTCCAATGTCAAAATTAAAAAATCTAGGATTTTGTGTGTAGCGCGTGATATTCATTTGGTGCGCTTTGTCATTTAGGCAATAAAGCCATAGATAATTATCATACCATTGCTCTAAAAATTCTAGAATGCTCACTTTGTATTCCCCCTTTGGTATTTCATTTTGTGATTTTAGCATTTGCCACCTCTCATAATCCAAAAAACCAACCAAACACGATAAAGCAAATGAATTGGACTATGATAAATAATATCAAGGCTTTTATCCTTGCTATGAAATTTTTGTCAATCAAGTTTCCTAGCAAACACACGCAACCATACATACAAATAAAAAACAATACAAATAATATCGTATTTGTGAGGCTTAAGCCACCAAAAATATAAACAAATGTGCTAAAAACAATGAGTGCTAATAGTATAATTCCTATGTATGTAAAAATCTGTCCTAAGACATTGCGCCAAATATGAGTTTGACTTCGTAAAGAACAGTAAGATTCAAAAGATAGGTATGATACATATAGGATTATTGTAAGCGGGACTATAAGCATTACATAAATTAGGCTAATTTCGCTATCCCTATCAAACTCATAAAAATCTATTCCCCAAACCAAACAACTCATAGCCACAAAAATAGCCAAAGATAAGTAACTAGAAATGGCAAATATTGCTGATTTTATAATTTCGGCTTTTATCATATAGGCTAGATACATTGTCGCGGTGAATGGAACACATAACGACATACTAACTAATGTGAGATTGAAAGATTCACTGCTCTCGCTATCAAGTTTGGCGACTAAGTATAATCCAACATAAAAGATACTAAAAAGAGTGCAAATAACACAACCAATCAAAGTAGATTTTAGTAGCTTATCTTTCATTGTTTTGCTCGCTCACAAATAAGCAACAAAAATTTATAAGCATTATAAAGCATCATTATAGAAACATTTAACCCAAATATAAAAAATATTGTCATAATAAATGGAAATCCAATATCAAAATAATCATCAGGCAATGCGAAAAGTGCAAAAAACATCGTAGTAATAATTCCGTAACCAATAATACAGATAAAAGACCAAAGAATTAAACCATTTGCTTTTATTGTAGATAATTTTTTCATTATTAAAATAGCAGATATGCTCATCAAGGTAGGAAAAATAGCAAAAATCATATAACTGATATTCAACTTTGCTGTGGCGGCACAACACAATAAAGTAGCAATATAAAGATAATTTACATAATTTTTGTGTGCTTTTTTCCACTTACCCTTGTTTAGGGCAATAAAAGAATATATGAAAAATAGGAATGGAATACACACAGTAAAAAAAACGAAAAAGATAATAATATAAAAACCAAGCGTTGACATTTCGTTTGTAGCCATTATCTATCCCTATCCATATACCTTTTTAAAACTTCTAAAGTTTGAATATCTTTGAAATTTGAGTGGTTGTCATAACCTCCTTTAAATAAAATATAATTCATTAACAAAAGACTAGGAACAAAAATTTTTATAGTTGAATCTCGTTTGACAGCCACATTTATTGCGTTTGGTTCTATTGCTTCTTGTGTTAATTTTATTCTAAAAATATCAGTATCTACACGCCCAAGAAGTCCTTGCACAAGCCAATCGTGTTCGTTGTAAATATTATAAAATTTTTCTACTTTTGGGCTCATTACATAATCCTCCCTATTTGGCGTGCCAAAATTAAATATATTTAGCTTTGGACTATTATCATAATCATACGCTTGACTAAGCAGTTTTGCTATATTTCCTCCGTGAGAATGAGTTATGATATTTAGCTCCTCTCCGTCTTTGTATTTGTATGGCTGATTTATTTGTAGAAGTAAATCTCTAGCGGCTTTTTCTCTATAACTATTTAGATTCTTGCCACTCCAAACAAAGTCCTCTTGTCTATCATCTTGCAAAATATCTCTAACACCATCTCTAAAAGAACTATCAAAAGCCTTTTTAGGATTAGACCAAGTCCCGTGAACAAATATCGTCCTCTCATCAAGCACACCATTGCCATTGCTAGCATTAGTAGTGCTTTGTGTATAGGTGTCATTGCCACGCAAAAGTATAGCAGAATCCGCATATATTTCATTCCATTTCTGCGTGGTAAGTTTTGTTTGTGTTGGGTGGTTATCTATTGGTGTTAGGTTATTTTGTGCGGTGCGGATTGCTTGTGTTTGTGTGCTTTGCCGTGTTGTTTGGCTTACTTGATTGTCATTTGCCTCTTTTGTAAATGCTTTTTGTTCTTGTCGTAGTTGCTTTGCAATCTCTCTTTGCTCTCTTTTGGATTCTTTTGTGTAGTTGAAGTTTTTAAGTTTCCATATACCCTCAGCAGTGTTGCCTCTATTGATAGCTGATTGTTCATTTGAAGTATGAAGTGGTTTGTTGGTTGTTTCGTGAAATATCGTGTTTATCACAGAGCTAGAGCTGTTTAGATTGTTTGTGCGTGTATTAAACCCTATGGTGTTTTGAGAATGTGAAGTGTATAGTGGCTGTGAGGACTGACTAGAGTGATATTGCATAGATTGATTAGGTTCATAAGCATAGCCTAGATTTGTATCTGTGTTGTTATATAGGCTAAGCCTAGCACCAAACCCATCACCCACACTTGCTATATCACTTGCTTGCTGAAGTGTGTCTTGTAAGTGTTGTGGATTTAGCGTGGTTAGGTTGTTTAGATTGTGCGTTAATGTGGCATCTTGCGCTAAATTGTTGATAGCATTTGTGCTAGATATGTATCGTTGTATTTCTTTGTTTAGCGTTGTGCCAGAATCTAGAAGAGTGTTTTTGATAGATTGGCTTATGATATTGTAGCGCAGAGCATTTCCTACCTGCCCGATATTATCATTTAGCTCCAAAAAATCATTTTTTATATCCCCTCTACCATTCCTACTAAAGATTCTATTATCTATACTTAGACTAGAATCTAGTGCGTTTGTTTGAGTATCTTTGGTTATAGTAGTGCTACGAGATAAATCTCTATTTAGCCCTGATAGTGGTTTAGGTAGTGTGGGGGTGCTTGTAGTATCTAGGGCATTTGGTGTGTTTACTTCATCTGCTAGGTTTATAGTAGAGTTTGGCATATTCGCGCTAGATATTGCTTGATTGTTGTTTGATAATGTGCTTGGCATATTTGTGGTGTTTAAAATGTCTAGCGTGCTTGTAGAAATATTCTCTATTGTGCTTATAGAAAGAGAATCTAGGGTATTTGCTACATTTTTGGTGTTTATAGTATTTGGAGTGTTTGTGGAATTTATGGTATTCGTAGCGTCTATGTTATTTGTAGCACTTGGCATATTTGCAATGTTTGGCGTGTGGATATTGATATGTCCATATCCTAGTGTGGCATAAGCTATACCCTCTTTTTTGTGTCCTTGATTGTGTAGGTTTAGCCCTGTATCACTAGCACTTAGCGATAGGCTAAACGCTTTGGAGTCATTATAGTCTTTGCTTGATAGATGAGAGTGAGTGAGGGAGTGGGTGTTTAGAGATAGTTTTTCTTGTCTGCTAGAGAGGATTCCACCTGCAAGGTGAGTGTTGCCTCGTATGTTGATAGTGGCACTGCCTTGTGATAGTAGTGATGCTTGAGTTTGTATCCATTCTTTATCTGTGTTGCTAGAGCTTATTCCTAGAGATAGGTTTAGAGATTTGGCATTTTTGGCAAATCTATTTAGCGGGCTTTGTGGTGCAGTGCTAGCATTGCTTGTAGTGCTACCATAGCCTAGTGAAGTTGATACACCATTGCCCTTAGCATATTGACTAGAGTATTTGGATTCTATTCTTAAAGAGTTGGCGTTTGCTTCTAGGGTGTTTGATTCTACATTTGAGCTAATGATATTTAGAGATTTATCAGTATTTAGTGTGATATGTTTGGCATAGCTTGTGGAGTTGTTTTGTGATATGGAGTTTGCTTTGGAGTTCTCTTGCGAGTAGCTAGCTTGCATTCCAAAGCCGTTTGTGCCATACTCTATGGAAGTAGAGAAGTCCTTGTATGAGTGTTTGCTTGAGTAGGTGTCCTCGCTAGATTGCAGTGTTATGTCATTATTTGCCTTATAAGATATAGAGTTATCAGCTAGTAGATGAGAGCCTTTCTGCGTGATAGAATTGGTAGCATTTAGAGATATGTCATTGTTTGAGCTCAAAAATGAAGCGGTGTGGATAGTAGAAGCACTATCCGTGCTTTGCTTGCTACCTGCTAGGCTAAGCCCTGCACTCACATACATACCTGTGCCATAGCCTGTGGTAGCTGCTGTGGCAGCAGAAGCAGTAGCATTTGTGAGGTTTATCATAGAAGTAGTGAGATTTGCAGTTGCTAGGGCTACATTTAGCTTGGCATCTTCTAGGGCAGCACTTGAAGCCTTGCCTTGCTTGTGTAAGGATTTGATATGCTCATAGTCTTTGCTTGCTTTGGCAAGGGCAGTGCTAGCCTGATATACTCCATATCCTGCATAGCCCGCATCTACATAGGCATTGCCCACGCTTAGAGTAGTGCTTATACTACCTTGTGTATGTGATTGGCTTGTAGAGTAGGAGTTTTTTGCAGAAGCTATCACTATATCATTAGCAGAATCTAGTGAAATATTGTTTGCTTGCAAGTTTGAGCCAAGTATAGAGATATTTGATGCAGATGAGCTATTGCTTGGAATAGTATTCTCGCTTGCAAGGGAGATATTGCTTGCCTTGCTATTACTTGTAGCTGTATTATCGCTTGAAAGTGCATTACTACTTGTTGGGTTACTAGCATTGCTTATTACTAGATTGTTGCCTATGTTTAGGTTTGAGGAGATGACTTCTTTGGCATAAGTGCTTGAAGTGTCCTCTTTGTAGTCTGCGATAGTGGTATGCAAGCTACACTTACCACCATTGCATTTTGTGTCTTTTAGTAGGCTTATGCCACCTGTGAGAGCTGCTTTTAGCCCTTGAGTTATGGCTTGGCTAAAGTCTGTTTGCTTCTCATAGTGAGTGGTGGTAGTGGTAGAGTAGGCATTGTGTATATTTATATTGCCCTTGCTAAGTAGTAAAGCATCGTTGCTTATAGTAATATCTGAAGCGATGATATTTATGTCATTATCGCTATGAAGTGTGAGATTTTTGCTTGTGAGATTGGATTTGTGTGCGAGGGACTTAGAGAGAGTATCTTTTTGCTCGCTATTTTTTAGCCCAAACACTCTTTTAGATTTGCTAGAAGTGCTTAGATAGTGGCTATCTTGCACATTTGCTAGGCTAAAGCTATCTGTGGATATGCTTGCTTCATCTTGTGAGTGTATATCTACCCCTAGCAAAGTGGTGTTTTTTGCATTTATGCTAATAGAGCTAGCCTTTAGAGTAGAGTTTGTGTGCGTAGTGTCTTTTGCAAAAGTGTGCGTGTCTTTGGTATTTATAGGGATAAATCCTAGCACATTATCACTTGTGTTTGTGGTGGTGTCTTTGCTCGTGCTATGAGAGAGGGCAGATTCTATGTAGTTGTTGGTAGCATTTAGCGATAGCGCATTGCTAGCGTGGTAGTTTGTGCCATTTGAGAGGATAGAATCTTGCGCGTTTAGAGAGATAGTGCTAGCCCTTAGGCTACTCCCCCCTTGCACCTCACTTTGTGTCGTGGTGGTGGTAGTGGTGTCTTTGGAGTAGAAAAAATGCTCCTTAGTGCTATGGTGCGTATAAGTAGCATA
>NZ_NXLN01000039.1:0-15770 GCF_003364135.1 Helicobacter sp. MIT 01-3238 | reverse complement strand
CTGTTAAATAGCGAACCAGATAAAAAAAGCGACAAAAGCTAAAAAACGCGAAAATATAAAAAATAGCGTTTTTTGTTTTTTTGCGCAAGCATTGCGCAAAATTTGTGTGCCGTTGCTTTTTTGCCGTCTTAAAACTTTATTTTATGATTAAGATTTGTGGCATACCCGAATGCTTTTTTTGAATAATTGCAAGTTTTTTGCAAGAATTTTTGCAGTCAAAATCAGCAGTGTTTTTGCGTTTGCTAAAAAATTATGCGTAAAAAGAGTTTATATAAGTTTGGATAAGCAAGAGATAAAAGCAAGCGTAAAATGCTTTTTAGATTTTGCTTAAGATTTTGCACTTGCTTAGATTTTGGCTACTTAATCAGCGCACTAATCTGCTTAAAACACTCGTTTTTAGATTCTAGCATCGCGCCAAAAAGTAGCGACTCCACACAAGAGATATGTGCCCCCTTGCTACGCATTAGCTCTATGGCGTTTAGATGATTTTCTTGCGTGCGTGAGCTTAGCGCGTCTTGTGCCACCCACACAGCTAGCCCCAAATTGAGCGCGTGCAGGACGCTTTGAAGCACGCAGATATGGCTTTCAATCCCACAGATTATGAGGTTTTTCGCCCCACTTTGCACGATGAAATCCGTAATTTGTGCATTCCCAAAAATGCTAAAACTTGTCTTTTCTAGCACAGGGGTATTGTCCTTGTCAAAATCCACGCGATTATCAGTGCTGCCAAGCCCTTTTGGGTATTGCTCGGTTATGAGTGTGCGCACGCCCAAAATCCCCGCACCTTTTAGCAAGGTGTTGGTGTTTTTGATGAGATTTTGCTCGCTAAACATTAGCTGGGCTAGCCTTTCTTGAATGTCTATCACAACAAAAAGTGCCTCGCTAGGCTTATATAGCCCATATTCAAAGGTTTTCATTTTCTGCCCTTTATAAATCTTAGGGATTTTGTGATTTTGCACTTAGGGCTTGCAAATGCTAAGATTCACAAACGCCAAATAAGTATCACGCAAGGCTTACGCCAAAATCCTTTTAAATCCCCTTTAAATTCTAGAATCTTCTATGGTTTCCAAGCACAACCACACAAAGCGACTGCGCGTAAAAGCTTTTAGAGTTTTGCTACGATTGCCTTTGTGTCTCGCGCGATGACAAGCTCCTCATTTGTGGGGATTACGCAGACTTTGACTTTGGAATCTTTCGTAGAGATAATCGCCTCTTTCCCGCAGACATTGTTTGCTTCCTCATCGAGCTTCACGCCCAAAAACTCCAAATGCTCCACAATCATACCGCGTATGAATTTCGCATTTTCGCCCACGCCCGCACAAAACGCAATCGCATCAACGCCAATCATCACCGCGCAATAGCTTCCAATGTATTTAAGCACACGATAAGCAAACGCCGCTCGCGCAAGTTTAGCTCGCTCATCGCCCTTTAGCTCGGCATCTAGCAAATCTCTAAAATCGCTTGACACTCCCGAGATTCCGAGCACGCCAGATTTTTTATTAAGCACATTTACGATAGCTTTGGTGTTTAGCCCCTCTCTATCGGCGATATAGTCCAATATCGCAGGGTCTAAATCCCCGCTTCTAGTCCCCATTATAAGCCCCTCTAGCGGCGTTAGCCCCATACTCGTATCCACGCATTTGCCGTTTTTCACCGCAGAGATAGACGCGCCATTGCCCAAGTGGCAGACAATGATTTTAGAATTTTTGTAATCAAGCCCCAAAAATTCCGCAGTGCGCTGTGATACATATTTGTGGCTTGTCCCGTGAAAGCCGTATCTGCGGACTTTGTGCTTCTCATACCACTCATAAGGCACGCCATACATATACGCGCGCGCTTCCATACTTTGATGAAACGCCGTGTCAAACACCGCCACCATTGGCGTTTTTGGCATTTGTTCAGAGCAGGCTTTGATTCCCATTAGGTGCGCGGGATTGTGCAGTGGTGCGAGTGCGGAGCAATCCTCAATATGCTTTATCACCACTTCATCTATAAGCACAGATTCTTTGAAATACTCACCCCCGTGCACCACGCGATGTCCAATAGCAGCGATTTCGCTTAGAGATTTGATTGCACCGACTTTTTTGTCTGTGAGGATTTCTAGCACCGCAGAAATCGCTTTTGAATGGTTCGTCAAAGAGAGTGTTTGGCTTACTTTTTCCTCGCCTTTTTTGTAGTTCAGCACGCTTCCTTCAAGCCCGATTCTATCGCAAATCCCAGAGGCTAGGACTTTTTCGCTATCGACATTGATGAGTTGGAATTTGAGCGATGAGCTCCCGCAATTTACTACTAATACATTCATCTTTTCTCCTTTAGTTGTATGATGAGTATGGATAAGTTTGCAAACAAATTAAACGCAATTTCAAAGTTGCAAATTTGGTTTGCGCAAATTTGATTCGCGTAAGATATGTTAAAAAAATCTGCTTAACAATGCAAACATTTTGTAGTTTTTCTTAAGCAATATTTTACAAAATGTGTAGAATCTACGCGTTTTGTAAAAAAATTACTTGTCTTTTTGGCAGTTTTGCTTGATTTTTTTAGAGTTTTTACAAAATATATTATGTTTTATCCCAAAAAAGATTTTTGCAAATTTTTGGCACAGGTTTTGCTTCGTAGGTGGATAACTTTTCACAAAGGACATTCCAATGACAAGCAAGACACAAAAGTTTAGGACAATATCTGCTAGCCTTGTAGCAGCACTAGCGATGGTAGCGTGCACACCAGCGCAAAATCAGGTAGGGCTTACGCCTCCGAGCGTGGATTTTCAGCCTGTGGGACTAGATAGACCAAGTTTTGGCAACTCTTCGGTTTTGGGCAATCCTCCTATGCAAACGCCTATGCCCCCAAACGCACTTTTGCAAAGTAGCCTTATGAGCAATGATGATGACGATGATGTGCTAGGAGCAAATGGTGCACCACTTCCAAAGGGTGCAGAGCCTATTATCCAAAACAACCCAAACCTAACACCTAGCAACCTAATTGAATTGCAAGTTGTCGGCACGGGTGTCGCTCCACAAAATGCGATTTCGCCTGCGCAATCTACCGCGCTTGCCAAACGAGCAGCAATGATTGATGCGTATAAACTTTTGGGCGAAAAAATGTATGGTATCAAGCTAAACGGACAAGACACAGTAGAAAATATGGCTGTAACAAGCTCTAGCGTAAAGGCAAAAGTCCAAGCCCTTGTGCGTGGCGCAGATGTGGTAAATGTGGATTGCAAAGCTGGAATGTGCCAAGTAACAATGGAGCTAAAACTTGATGGACGCGTATGGTATCGCGCTTTGGGTGGTAGATAATCTAACAAAAGCGTGAAAATCCAAAGTATAAATCCAAGTAGTGTAGAAGTAGCAAAAATAGCAGAAGTGGCGCAAATATCACAAATGCTACAAATGGCATTGCCTGCGTGGTATGCTTCAGGGGTAAATTTTGCTAGCAGATTTTGTTTTGGCTAGTTTTTTTAAGCAAACTTGGCTTAAAACTTAGATATAGCCAAAATCTTGGTTTGTTTTGGCTAGTTTGCTTAAAGCTAGTGAATCTGCTTTATTTCTTTCTTATTAGGGAAGGGGGAATCTTAAAATCCCTAGAATTTATATTTTTATAATTCTTCTTGGGGATTTTACACAAATTAGCATCAAGGCAAAAAGGTAATGAATCTAAAAGGTAAATGGCAATTTCTGCAGTGTATTTTTTCGCAGAAATTTTTGAGTGTCTTAGGCATTGTCGCACTAGCCTTTTTCCTCACAGGTTGCGCTAATGGTGCGTTGCAAGACTTTTTTAGCAATCGCCCCATAAGCAAGGAGGGCAAAGCAAAGCAGGCAAAAATAGAGGAGCAAAACTCTCCCAAAGATACTTCCAAAAAACTTCTATATATCAACTCAAAAAATTTCCGCTACTATGACTACGCGACTGTGGGTGTGAATGCCAAAAACGAAATCATAATTGAGCTTTTTGCTGCTGGCAAGACGATTGGCAATATCGAAATAGGAAAGCGCAAAATCTGCATTTTGGGCGATTGTGTGCGAAAGATTCCTGCCGCAAAGAGATTTTTTGGCAAGGTAAGCTATGGGGATTTGTTTGATGATATTTTGCTAGGACGAGATATTTTTCGCGCAGAAGGCTTAGTCATAGAGTCCAACACCAACTCTCACACTGCCATAGTGCAGAGATTTCAAAAAAATGGCGAGATGATTTTTTATCGCCGCACAAAAGAGGGAGTAATCTTTAAAAACACCACCACAGGCGTAACCCTCTCACTTTTTAGCTATGAGCCACAAAAAGTCATAGACTTTGAGGAGGACGAGGAAGAAGAGCGAGAGAGGCGAATGAATAAATAAAGACACAAAATCCACAAAGGCTTTAGTTTAGCGACTTTAGAAAATCTAAAATCCATTTTTGTAAAAAAAATCAAAATCCACAAGTTTTCTAACAAAATCACAAAAGGCATTTGAGATAAAAGGAGCTATATAAATGATAGAAACTATCGGGCTTGTAGGGTTTGTCGTTCTATGCGCGGTATTTTTTTATAAGATTTATTTGATGTTTCGCTAGGGCGACTACGATTTAACAGCTTAGGCAAAATCTTTGCAAAATCAAAAATCTACCACAAAAAGCACAAAAGGTGCAAAAACTATATTTACAAAAACTATGTCTACAAAAACTGCATTTACAAAAACCACACCTATACAAAACGCCTTGATTTTGGCATATAAGCCTGCTTTTATCACAAGTAATGCTTTTTTGGGCAAAATAAAGCGCAAATATGGCTTAGCCAAAGCTGGCTTTAGCGGGACACTTGACCCTTTTGCGCAAGGCTCTTTGCTAATAGCAAGTGGGACTTATACGAAACTTTTGCCATTTATAAACACCGAGCCGAAGCGATATGAAGCGGTGCTATGGCTTGGAGCAAAATCAAAAAGCCTTGATATAGAAAATTTTTTGGGTGTGGAGAGTGTGCCAAAATTTAGCCAAAGCCAAATAGCCGAAGTTTTGCAAAATCTATGTGGGAATATCACTTACACACCTCCTAGTTTCAGTGCCAAAAAAATATCTGGCAAGAGGGCTTATACACTCGCTCGCTCTGGAGAGGAGGTAAATCTAGCACAAAGCACGATGAGTGTGTATTCTTTGGAAATTTTGGGATATAACCACCCATTTTTGCACTTCTTAAGCGAAGTTTCTAAAGGAAGCTATGTGCGTTCTTTGGGCGAGCTAATCGCACAAAATCTAGGCGTAAGCGGGATTTTAAGCGCACTAAAGCGCACAAAAGAGGGGAGTTTGTGCGCCAAAAATGGTGTAGAGATTTTTCTAAATCCGCTAGAAGTTTTGCCTTTTGGGCGATTGGAGTTGGATTCTCATTATGAGGATTTGATAAAAAATGGTGCAAAAATTTGCATAAAAAACACCAAAAGTGGTATTTTCATAGTTCAATTTAGCGAATTTTTCTCTATAATAGAGATTCTAAAAGATGGCAACATCAAGTATCTATGTAATAGGATTTCGTATGCTGATACTCTCTAGGAAGCAAGATGAAAGCATTGTCATTGGCGATAGCGTGATGATAAAAGTCGTCTCTATTGATAGAGGAAGCGTAAAGCTCGGCTTTGAAGCACCACCCAAAATGCTTATACTTCGTGCCGAGCTAAAAGATGCCGTCATAAAAGAAAACAAAAAAGCTGTAAAAACCGCTAGTGATGAGGTTTTGACAGATTTTTCCAAACATATCAAACGCTAAATTACACTAATGATTCTAAAAGCTTACCCAAAAATCAATATCTACCTAAAAATCATCGATTTTGATGGCAACTATCACCTGCTAGAGTCCCGCTTTGCTCGCATAAAGGGCAAACTCTATGATGAAATAGAAATCACAGAATCTAGCAACGGCAAAGACATTATCGAGGGGGATTTTGGCTGTGATGCAAAAGACTCTAGCGTAGCGTGCGCACTGCGACTTCTTAGAGAGAAATACCCCAAACAATTTCCACCTGTGCATATAAAAGTAGCAAAGCATATCCCAAAAGGTGCTGGGCTAGGCGGAGGAAGTTCCAATGCTGGGTGTGTGCTAAATGGGATAGATTCTATGTTTTGCCTTGAGCTATCAAGCGAGGAGCTAAACGCTATGGCAAAGCGCGTTGGTGCGGATGTGGCGTTTTTTGTAAGTGGTGTGGATTTTGCAGAAGTGGGGGGAGTGGGCGAAAAAATCACACCGCACAAAATCCCAAGCGATGATATTAGTGAGTTTGAAATCTACACACCTGATATTTTTTGCGATACACGCGCCGTGTATAGACAATATCGCTCTATGATAGAAAAGCAAATCCTAAAACTTAGCCCCAAAGATATATTTGCAGATTTTAGCAATCAAAAAGTGTTAGACTTTGGGGAAGTGCAAGGTTTGGCACAAGATAGGCAAGCCACACAACGCAATTCTTATGCTTGTGAAAGATTTGCTTCTCTTAGCGCGCTTAATGATTTGTTTGCCCCTGCGTGTGCGCTATATCCACAACTGCTAGAAGTTGCCCAAGAGCTAGGGGAGGGGTGGTTTTTCTCTGGCAGTGGGAGTAGCTTTTTTCGCGCACTTGGTGTAGAAAAAAACGTCACAGATTCCACAAAAGAAGCAAAATCCACTGATTCTCAAAAAATAGATTCCAATCAGGGTGGCACACAGGATTTTGCGCAAGATTTTACACAGGATTTAAAGCAAGATTTTGCTAAAGAATCTAAGCAAGATTCTAATGAGCCCACTAAGAAAGAATCTAAAAAGCCCTTAGATTCCCCCTCACTTTTTGAGTAATGATTTTGCTAAAAAAAAGCACAAGAAAAATCCAAAAGCCACAAAAATGATAGCTCAAAACAAAAAAGCCCTTTTTGATTATGAGATTTTAGAAAAGCTAGAAGCAGGTGTAGTCTTGCTTGGCTCGGAGGTAAAATCACTTCGTAAATCCCGCTGCAACCTCAAAGATAGCTTTGTGCGCTTTGTAAAGGGAGAGGCTTTTATCTTTGGTATGCACATTTCTTTTCTCTCAAGTGTAAATCCGCACTTCCGACCCGATGAAAAGCGTGCTAGAAAGCTGCTACTTCACCAAAAAGAAATCAACAAATGGCTTGGCAAAGTATCCCAAGAGGGGCTTACTATCGTGCCTTTGATGATTTATTTCAACAAAAAAGGCAAAGTAAAACTTCAAATCGCCCTAGCAAAGGGTAAAAATCTGCACGATAAGCGCGAAGCCCTAAAGAAAAAAATTCTTGATAGAGAGGCGAGAGCGAATTTTAAAGATTTTGGCAAAAAACTCTAAAAAATGCCAAAGAGAGTGTTATAGATTCCATTGCATTTGTGCTATAATCCATAATTACTTTGAATTTTGAGAGAAGGAATTTTCCGTGAAAGAAATGGTAGATTACGGTGTGCTAGGGTTTTTGGGAATGCTATCTGTGGTGGTTGTGGCTATCGCGATTGAGCGGTTGTGGTTTTTTGCCACAGTGCGCGTTGATGACTACAACGATAGGCGATTTTTAGAGCTTGATTTGCACAAACGACTTACGCTATTGGCGACTATCGGTTCAAATGCTCCATATATAGGGCTTTTGGGGACTGTGGCTGGGATTATGATAACATTCGTAGAAATCGGTGCAGATTCAAATGTAGACACAGGCGCGATAATGACGGGGCTTTCTCTCGCGCTAAAAGCCACAGCTGCTGGGCTAATCGTGGCAATACCAAGTATCGTAACATATAACCTGCTAACAAGAAAGGCAGATGTCGTGCTAACGCTATGGGATATTCATCATAAGCCCTACACAGAGCCACCTAGAGCAGCAACTACTCGACCGATGAGTAGCGCACAAGTAGCCCAGCAAGTAGCCACACAACAATCCCAAATATCTCAAATACAAAGACAAGCCCAAATGCAATCTCAAATGCAAGGACAGGCAGGACGAACTACCCAAAATCCACAGCCAACCACTACCCAGCAATCCTCCCAAAACCTAAGACCACAGGGTAGTACACTAGGTGCAGGCTCTACAACCAATCCACCGCGCGTTTGATAAAAAAACATACAATAAATCTCACAAGGTGTAAGAAATGGCGATGAAAAAAATGGATTCTATGAATCTTGTGCCCTTTATTGATATTATGCTTGTGCTTCTAGTCATCGTGCTGACTACCGCGTCATTTATCAACACTTCGCGCATCCAAGTCAATGTCCCAAAGGTAAGCGATGGCGAGCACTCAAATGAAGCCGCCCCCAAAAAACCTGTGAATATCACTATTGATAGCGAGGGGAAATACTATATCGAAAACGACAATGTATCGCTAGAGGAGCTACGCAAAGCACTTCGTAGCTACGAAAAGGACACACCTATTATCCTAAATGGCGATTCTAAAAGCAATCTTGATAGTTTCGTGCAAGTAATGGATACGCTTCAAGCGCAAGGACTAAAAGAGCTCTACATTGTCGTAGAAGAAGAAAAGTAGCGTGGCAATAGCGTAGAGATAAAACAACAACGCACAAAAGCCGATAAAACTAGCCTTTTTGCAAAACTACCCAAAATATTCCTAAAATTCTCACAGATTTTACTCACATAGCAAAAGTTTTGAAAAATCCACTTTTTCTCCTTTTTTTATTATGCCTTTTTGTCCTAGCCGATATAGCGCGAAGTCATACTTTATCGGGTCATCTTTGTCAAATCGCGCTAGATTTTCACTCACTTCAAGCACCGCTTTGAAGTCATAGCTTTTGCGATTTAGCAATCCTAGAGTGCGACACACGCCAAATGTATGCGTATCAAGTGGTAAAAGTAGCTCGCTTGGGCAAATATATTCCCTCCACAATCCCAAATCTACATTATCTTCTCTTACCATCCAGCGCAAAAACATATTCCATCGCTTCAGTGGCGAGCTAGGCAGCACGGAGGTATTTGGTAGTGGCGTGCCTACCAAAAACGCAAATCCATTAGGCTTTGAAGTGTGGCTTTCTAGCGTGTAGTTCAGCTTTGTGGCATATTTTTTTGCGACTTGCCAAATCGCTTCTATGCACTCATTGATAAGCAGATAAATAGGCTTTGGACGCGATTTGTGCAAATGCAAAATAGATTCTAACGCACGATTTTGCTTCATTTCACAAAGTGCCAAAAAAAATAGCTTGACTTCTATTGCTTTTTGGAAGCGATAGTATGGAAAATCACTCGCCACAATCGCTTCGCTAGAATCTAGCAATCCAAAATCTAAAGAGTCCAAAAACTTCAAAATCGCTCTAACATTCCCATAAGCAAAAAGAGCGCAAACAAGCGCGACATAAGCAATCTCATCTAGGTTTTTTTGTGTATTTTTATTGTTTATATATTCTTTGACTTTTAGTAGAGGGTCTAGATTTTGCCTATTTATCGCTTCTTGTGAGTTGTAGGACTCGTAGTGAAAATCTAGTATGTGTTTTAGGATTTTATTAGTCTGTGTAGAATCTTGTGGATTTTTTTGTTGTTTTTTTGTCTGTTCTTTCATTGTGGTTGTCTTTTTTAAGGTGTGAAAATGCTTTGGCATTATAGCCAAAATTTGTATAGTCAAAATCTGCTATCACAAAAATTGCCATTTCAGGCAAAGCCAAAATCAAATTTCACACTATTTCACGCTAAATACTCTAAGTTTTTGCAAAATCTACACTATGTTTGCTAAATCTATCTTTATAAAATCTATCTATCCTCTCACACTCCTCTTTGCTAAAGCCACTTGCTAGCCTTGCTTGAATATTTAGGATTTTCCCTGCTAGCACAAATCCGCTAAACTTCTCACAAATCTCTATAAAATCTCCACAGCTTTTTTTGCTTAAATCATTTTTATCCCCACTTTCTTTTGCCTTGTCTTGCTTTTGGGCGAACTCCCACCATTTGCTTCCTTTGCTTACATGGGCTATCTCATCGTGCAGTATAATCCCAAATACCCGCTCCACCTCACTCATAAATCCACAAAACCTATCCACCCCAAAATCACTTTGGCGCAATTTTTCTAGCACAAAAGGATTGGCATCAAGTCCTTTTGCCTCTAGCCCGCGATGAACCACTCCCATACGATAGATGAGATTTTCTCCTGTCGCACTCATCGCTTCATATAGCCCAAAATGCGATGTAAAATCCCCATAATCAAACCCAATCTCTCCTAGCAAATCGCGCAGTAAGAAAAAATGCCCAAATTCCTCATTAGCCACACCAAGCCAATCCTCATAATAGCTTCTTGGCAAGTGTCTAAAACGATATGCAGAATCTAGTGCAAGGCTTATAGCGCAAAACTCAATGTGTGCGATAGAATGTAGCGTCTTGGCAAGACTTTCTTTTGACTTTATGCTTTTGCTTCGGTGGATTTTGGTGGGTTCTGTAAGTTTGCAGGGCGAAAACGAGGCAAAATCTTTGTTTATGATTTGGCTGTGATTTAGTGTGGTTTTTTGAGAGAGAAAGTCCTCATACAAATCCCTAAACAACGCATAACGAGAATCTATATCTTTGCAAAAAAGCACAGATTCTAGTGCTAAGAAAAAATCCATTTATTATCCCCTTTGATTTTTGCATATTTTTGCAGTGCTTCAAAATATTAAAGACTTTCAAAAATCTTAAAAAACAAAATCTACTACATTTGAAATTTATCGCAAAAAGCCACACAAAAATTTATCGCCAATTTATCGCCACGATTTTTCTAGATTCCAAATAGTTCGCGCTCCTCTTTAGTTATCTCAATTTGCCCACTCAAAGCAAAATATTTCCTTAGCACAAGTAGATTGCACGCTTCCTCTATGCGAGGATTTTGAAACTTTGCGCAGTGATTTTGCGCGTTTTTAATGATTTCTTGCGCTTGGTTTTCGTGGCTTAGATAGTGCTCTATCACAGCTTCTATATCGCTATATTCATCATTTATCTCTGCATAATGCACGCCAGAAACTAGCTTTGATTCCATAAACCAGCTCTCATACTTTGGCTTTGGCATTATGCAAAGTGAGTTTGAATTCATCACCCACTTTAGATTGCTAGCGACATCATTCCCCTCCAAACTTAAGATAAATTTATATTCCAAATGCGCTTCTTTGGAGATTTTTGGCTTTGCAAATTCTGCATTTTGTGCGCTACCGCTTGTGTCGCCTATGTCGCATTTTGGGTGGTGGAAAAACTCTCGCAAAAATTTGTTTCTATGCTCTTGGAAGCACGCCCCGCGAAAGACTAATGCGTCTTTTTTGTCCGCATAAGGGATTTTATCTTTGAAAAAGCAAAAATGCCTGTTTTTTTCTAGTTGCAGCAAAATGCTATTTTGGTTTGATTCCCCCCCCCCCTCTGCGATAGATTCTCTATCAAAATCCTTGCTAGATTTTTTTACAGAATCCGCCCTAGATTTTGCTTTAGATTCTATCGGCCGTGTTTTAGTTATCGCAGGAGTGTCTAGGTAATAATTCACATCGCCAAATTCATAAGCCCACAAAAGATTATCTCTAAAATACCTACTCCACTCATAAGAATCATAATAATACACGCTAGAGTATAGGCTTGATGGGCTATTATCCCCAACAAATCCTATGCTTGGGGTTTGCAGACTTAGGCGAGGCTTTTTCCACTGCTCGCCTTTGGAAGTTTGTGAAGCGAGCAAGTTTGGCAGTGGTAGGCTAAAGGAGGAGTTGATTTTGTGGTAGTGATTTACGCGCTTAGCGATATTTTCTAAAGTAGCTTCATCAAAGTCTTTAAAAATCCGCGCTATTTTGCTAGATAGGCTTGCTTGAAAAAAAGCGCGAGGCATAAACGCCCTAGCGATACCTTTGAAATTATAGATAAATTTTGACATTGTCTTTTCCTTTGTTTTTAGCTGTGTTTTTTAGCGTGTATTGGCTCAAGCGATTTTAGTTGATGCCCACGCCTAATCCGCCTTTTTATTTAGCCTTGCATAATACCCTATTGCCACACTAGCTAGTATGGCAATAGGCACAGGCACGGCGATTTCAGGGTAGATAATGTCTGTAATCGCAAATTGACTTAGCGCAAAAAACAGCCCCCACACAAGTAGTGCAAAAATGATAAAGCAAAATCCAAGCAAGTAGAGGTTTGTATACCTAGCAAGAGAGGGCGTATAATACCCGATGATAATCGCCACAAATGGCACAAAAAGCGGGACTAAAATGAGTGAATACAAAATCGAGCGGGCTTTATCGGTGGAGATTTTTTGCGAGCGCAGGAGTGAGAGAGAATCTAGCGCGTCAATAATCGAAATCGATGGATTTGCTTGAGCAAAAGAATCTAGCACTTTTGGATTAAATTTCTCCAAAATCGGCAATCTATCTTTGGTGCTACTTGCAATCCCAGCATTGCCTAGATTCCAGCTTCTTGGCAAAACCTGTGTCTTTGCTTCTTGCAGCACCCAAACATCATTTTCAAAATACGCCTTTTTTGCTTGGATAAAAGACTCAAGTTTTTTTTCATCTTTATTGACTTCAAACACACGCACATTGTTTGCTTGGGCTAGGGAATTTATCGTGCCAAAAAACACATAGCTTTGATTATATTTGACAAACAAATCTTTTGTGGGTGTGCTAGAAGAGTCTTTGAAAAATGTCGCTACCTTTTCTCTAGCATAAGCAAATGGCGTGGCATTTAGCCCGATATAAAGACAAGTAAGCGCAAGGCTAAGCAAGAGCACAGGGCGCAAAAGCCTACGCCTAGAATACCCAAGTGCGAGCAATGCGGTGTATTGGCTAGATTTGATAAGTGTGAGGTAGCAAATCGCCATAGCCAAAAGTAGCGAGATAGGAAGCGTGAAATTTACCGCATACATAAAATCATAGGCAAAAAATAGCACGACAAGGTTGGCTGATTCTGCGAAATTATCGGCGTATTGGAGGCTATCAATACCGACAAAAAACAGCTCCAAAGCGATAAAAATCACCAAAAAATAGCGCATATAATATCGCCCGATAAAAAAAAACAACCTAAGTCGTGGCATATTTGTCCTTTTTGTTTTTGTCTTGCTTGCTAGATTTTGCGCTTGATTTTGCTTATCTGTTATTTTATGTCAAAATCAACAATCTTAGCAAAATCTAGCGCAAAATATCTCAAATGAGATTTTGACGAGAATTTACACTTGATTTTGCTCCCTTATTTCTCACTTCACTATTTTACTTCTTTTACTTCTTTTACTTCTTTTACTTCTTTTACTTCTTTTACTTCTTTTACTTCTTTTACTTCTTTTACTTCTTTTACTTCTTTTACTTCACTCCCTTTTATTGCGCTTATTTTTGCTTCGTGGCATTTAGCGTAAAAAGATTTTGCGTTTTTGTAAAGTCGCGCGTGATGATGAAGTATAGCACGCTAAGCGCGCTATGCAGCACCAAGTCATCAAGCCTTTTTTGCTGCTCCTCACTAAAATCCCCAAGCACATAAGAGATGACTTGATGATTTTTTAGCGATTTGTCTATTTGCGTGCTTTGCGCGTGTGGTTTATCGCGAGATTGCGTGGATAGTGATTGTGTGCTAGAGCTTATCACCGCTTCTTTTTCTCGCCCTATGCCAAACCTCACGCGCATATACTTGCTATGCACTTCATTGTCGATAGATTTTAGTCCATTGTGCCCGCCACTACTTCCGCCTACTTTGTAGCGAATAGAGCCAAAATCTATATCTAGCTCATCGTGCAAGATAATAAAATCTTTGATTTTATAAAATCTTAGTGCGTTTTTTAGTGGCTCGCCAGATAGATTCATAAAGGATTGTGGCTTTAGCAAATGGATATTTGTGCTTGTCATAAAAGGGTGTTTTAGCGTGGCGATTTGGGCTTGAAATTTTGTCGCACTCTCCCACTCTAGCCTCAAAATCTGCGCGATTTTATCGACAATCATAAAGCCGACATTATGGCGATTATTGGCGTATTTGGGGGTTGGGTTGCCAAGCCCTACGATTATGAGGGGATTTTGTAGATTTTGGGTAAGATGCTCGCTATCATCTTGGCGAGATTCTTTTAGCAAAGCGAAAAAATCACTATAAAAACTTGGGGAATCTATGGGGTTTGCTGTGCAGCTTGCAAGCGGTATCGTGGCGTCTTTGGGAGAATTTATATGACTTGTAGAATCTACCGATTTTGTGCCTTGTGCGGTGTCTTTGGGGGTTTTTACAGAAGTCTTAAGCGGAGATGAGCAAAGAGAAGCTACTTTTTTTAGTAGCATTTCTCTTTGGCTCATTTTTTGGGATTGCAACTATTTATAGGGCTTATTTTGCTTTGACTACGCTTACTACGGCATTGGCAGGATTTTCGGTAATCTGCACGGCCTCATTTTGTGGCAAATCCCGCACCAAAATGCTATGCCCTACATCAAGCGCAGATACATCTAGCTCATAAGCATTTGGTAGATTTTCTGCTTTGGCTTTGACGCTTATGCGTTTTTTTGCTAGCAAAAGCACGCCTTTGTTTTTTAGCCCCACAGGCGTGCCTTTGGTTTTCACAGGGATTTTGTATTTTGCTAGCACGCCCTTTTGGGCTATCATCAAGTCGATATGCAAAATCGTCCCATACACAGGGTCTTTTTGATACTCTTGGATAACCACATCTAGTGTTTTATCCCCGACTTTGACGGGAAAAACAAGCGTGGTTTTTGATTTAATGGTTCTAATAAAGTCATTTATCTTAAAGGCGCAATGGATATTTTCCACGCCTTTTGCATAGATATTGGCAATTAGATAACCATCATTCCTTAGGGCTTTTGCATTTGCCTTTGAAATACTCTCTCTAATCTTTCCTTCTAGCATAAGCTATCCTTTCGCGTAAAATAAAAGCGCAGATTTTAGCAATGTTTTGCTTTAAAAAACATAAACTTTTTACCAAAAGCTAGCAAATTCTGCGTTTTTATTGCATTTTGCGCTTGTTATTCATTTGCTATTTGGGGTTTGGCATTGCTACCAAAATCTACACAAAACAAATCTAGTAAAATCTGCCAAAATACAAAAATGCGACAAAAAGTAACGCTCCCACAAAAACTTCCACAAAAATTACCCACTTTTAAAAATCAAATTTACACATTGTGTGTATAATGCAAGTTTATCTCAAAATGTAAGGAGTGCCTATGAGAATGGCAAAACTTGTGATGACAGGCTTAGTAAGCGTGTCTTTGGCGTCTGTTGGCTATGCGGCTGATTATAGCAAAAATAGCGATGATGAGCTTATCAAGCTCAATAATGGCAAGCTAAAAGCAGCTGATGCGGCAGATTTGAAGCTAGAGGTTATCAAGCGAGCAAACAAGCTTGAGGGCGAAGCAAAAAAGGCTTTCTTAGACAGGGTAAAAGCTGCTTATGACAAAGCGACTGAAAACTTCAAAGTCAAAGATTTCCGTGCGTATGAAGAGTCTGTAAAAAAAGAGTTCAAAGCAAAGATTGACGCGCTAAGCGAAGAAGCAAAAAAAGAGTTTGGTATCACAGGCAGTGGTTGTCCTCATCACGGCGGTGAGCACAAAGCTGAAGAAAAAGCTGGCGAGCACAAGCACTAGGCTTTTTGGTAGCTTCATTTAGCTATCTCTATAAAGCCTTTGTATCAAACCTTTCTCAAATCCCCAAAATCGCGTTTTAGAAAGATTTTACTAAAGATTTTGCTTTAGTTTTTAGCGAAATTGTTGAGTAGAAATCATCTAAAGCGCAAAATCATTTTGGGGATTTTTTATTTTTCTTAAATCTTTTACTCCCTCATAATAAAATCCAAAATCCTCCCGAACTATCTGCTATATACTTTCTCCACAAAAAAATCTGCTTCTAAGATACCTAAGCAC
>NZ_NXLN01000038.1:0-16223 GCF_003364135.1 Helicobacter sp. MIT 01-3238 | reverse complement strand
AGATGATTGCTTTTTGGCTAGTAGCTCTGTGCTGGCCAAAGCGACAAATACTAGAGTGATAGTGCATAATTTGTAAAAAGACTTTGCTATCTCTGCTCTCATTGCCTTTATTACCTTTCCCCTTTAGCTTTTTAAAGTTGCTTTTTGATTTTTGGGTTTTGCTTTTTTGGATTTGCCCAAATATTTAGCAGATTTGGCAATATTTTAGCACCATAAATAGCAAAATTTACTTATTTTTACGCTTTTTACTTGAATCTTTAGATTTATCCAAAATCTAAATTTTGCACCCTCCCCCTTTGTGTCGCACTATTTTTTGCTATTTTTGCTTATGCTTGGTTTGGCGACTTTTTATCAAAGCGTTAGCAAAAACGCTTCTAGTGCTTCTATCTCCTCTATGCTTAAGTTTAGCTCGCGTATAAGTGGGTCTAGCTTGGGTGCGAGTGTATCTGTGCTTGTATCATAGCCGATAGAAAATCGCTTCGTATCAGAAAAAGGAAATGCCGCGTCATAGAGGTGGATAAGCCCGACTAGATTTGGCGAGATTCCATTATGCAGATAGGGTGCGCTTTTGCCGACATTGATAAGGCTTGGCGTGCGAAACTTCCCAGAATCGCTAGGATTTTTGCTTACCTCATATCGCCCCAAATCCTGCAAACCTCGTCCATAAAATGCCACACCGATATTGTGAAACTTTTTATCGCTTAGGATTGCGCCGTAGTGGCAGTTCATACACTCGCCCTTGTTGCGAAACACATCTAGCCCGAAAAGCTCTTTATCACTCAAAATGCTATACTCGCCTTTTAGGAAGCGATTAAACCGCGTGTTTTGTGGGACTAGCGTGCGCTCATAAGTAGCGATAGCTTTTGTGATATTTTCTATGGTGATTAGCTTTTTTGCTTTGACTATCTCGCTTTTTGGCAGGGGGTTTGTAGTAGCGGAGGCTTGCTTTGCTTGCGTGTTTTTTGGTAGCGTGTCTTTTAGCAGTGTGTGAAATGCTTTGTTGCCAAAAACCGCGCTTGCTTGGGATTTGACTTCCTCGCGCTTAAGCGGTGGGAGGGAAGATAGCTTGCTATGTGTGTCATCTGCGCTTTTTGGCATTTGCTTGCCTTGTTTTGTCGTCTTTGGCATTGCTTGGGTGGAGTCTTTTTTAGGTGTGCTAGAATCTTTTGTAAGCACACCAGAATCTAGGCTAGGTTTTAAGCTAGATTTTGCGAAATCTAGCTTATCAAATCCGCCTTTGTCAAAATCCTTACCAAAATCCTCTTGCAAATGCTCCCTTACAAAGATTTCATACTCCTCGCCCATAGCTTGCCTAAAGACTTGCGGATAGTGCTTTGCCCATAGCTTTTTGCTCTCATCATCGCCAAATGCAGCTACAAATAGTGCGTAGTATTCTTGTGCTTTTTGTATGGATTTTGTGGCGTTTTGTGTGGTGTTTGCCATTTCCACAGGGTCGCTTAATGGCAGTATGACTTGGGCTTCTAGCCCTTGCGCTCTGCCGTCCCAAAACAGCAGTGGGAAAAACCCGCTCATCTGTATGTTTGGTGCATTTCTGCGTCCTACTTGTCCATCGTGTCCATAAGAGTTGGGAAGTCCATCGCCAAAGCCTAGCTCTTTGTGATGACAGCTAGCGCAAGAGAACTGCCCGCTTTTTGATAATCTTGTGTCGTTAAATAGCTTCTCGCCTAGATTTTTTTTGGCATTGGAGTAGGGATTGTCCGCAGGAAATGGCGCGTGAAGTGGCAGGGGGGCAAACTCCTCCCACTCATCTAGCACACTTTTATCTAGTGTGGGCTTGCTCCATTGGCTGATAGGCTTTGCATAAGCTAGGCGATATTTGGCTAGATTTCCTTTAGCATTGCCCTGCATAGTGAGGGCAAGCACACCTAGCCCAAGTGCTATGCAGGATAGTTTGACTAGTGTGCTGTGCTTAATTCTTTGTGCTAGATTTTGTGTGAGATTGCTTAGAAACTTTAGTGCGGACTTTTTCATTTGCTCTCCTTTTTGTTGTTGTTTTGTTGCTGTGATTTTGTGGCATTAGCTTGATTATAAAAGCAGTGGCTAAAACTTATACCCCACTTGTGTCCAAAACTGCCTGCCAAGAGAGTATCCTAGCACGGCTGCATTGCTAGGCACGCCATAGAGTAGCACGCCATCTTCGCCACTTAGCGTTACTAGATTTTTGCTATTCAAGACATTGTAAATATCAAAATTCACATATAGTGTCTGCCCTTTGTATAAATCTACTTCAAGCCCTAGCCTCATATCCCAATTAAATATATTTCCAAGTGTTTTATCACTAAAGTGGTAGCACCCATTTGTATTAGTAGCACTGCAAGTGCCTGCGCTTAATCTATCTAGCACGATTCTTTGATACTTCCCACGCCAGCTAAAAAAGTTATTCCACAGCCATTTTGTGCGAGATATGCTAAGCGTATGCGTGGTGCTAAGTTTTAGCGTTATTGGTTGATTATACTTTTGAGCAGGCATATTCTCATAAGTGGTAAAAACGCCGTTATATACGATATTATCACCCAAATCATAGTCCGCGCTGTGAGTGTTGAAATTGCGCTTAGTGTTGTTCCAATCAAGTGCAAAAAGGTAAAAATGCTTTACTCCCCAAGTGAGCAAAGGCGTAGTGTTTTGCAATATAAAGCTGATAATATCGCTTTTGCTTGCCCCGTCATTTCCCCACATATAAGTGCTTCCCCAATACTCACTCGTGCTAGCAAGCGAAGAAGTGGTGATTTGGTTTTTGCCCTCTCTGTGAATGTATTTAAACCTAACGCTAAAGATTCCTAGATTTTGGTTTATGCCACCCATTAGCTCATCATCATAAGGCACTTCCAAATCACGCAATCTATTGCCCGTTTTTACAACTCCATTGCTAATAGTGGCATAATTTAAGCCGTTGTTGCAGCTTGGCGTGCTAGAGCCTAGCTCTATCCAAGCGTCATTGACAGCGCAACGATAATACGCTCTGCGATTGTTTAGTGCGTCTGAATAAAATCTATACGCAAGTAAATTGCGCGAATAGTAGCGATTAGCCCCAAATGTGAGGGTGCTTTGCCACTCCTTTTGTGCGGGTGTAGCGTAGCTAAGTGAAAATCTAGGTGCGAGTTTGTGCTTGCTCATATAGTTGTCCCCATCAAGCCTTAAGCCAAATCTCGCCTTTATCTCTCCTCCTCTACCAAAATCAAAGCTCATATCATCTTCTGCATAGATTCCATAAGTGAAAGTATCAAAGCTAGTTTTACCCGCTTTGATAATCCCCATCGTGTGATAAAACTGCGTAGCATTTGCCGAGATAAAGCCAAAGCTATCAGGTAAGCCATTCCACGAAGAGCCTACGGGAATAGCTTGTGGTGTGCCTCCATAAATATACATATAAGAATCTTGTATTCTATTTCTTGTGGCGTCTTGGTAGATTAGTTCTAAGCCTGTGGAAAAGTTTTGGGTAAAGATTTTTAGCGTAAGTGGAGAAAAAGAAAATTCTGTTTTTAGATTGATATTGTTTTGTGTTTGTTTTACCGAGCCGTATTGTCCCTCACTGCCATTTATCATCGTGTAGTAGTTTGCATCACTAAGCCTAGAATTTTCTAGCCTAGAGTAGCTAAGTGTGTTGCTCCATAGCCCGATATTTGTTTGATACAAGGCTTTTAGTCCGCTTTGGATTCCGCCCTGCCTCATCGTGTAGCGAGAATTTTTAAAATTTGGTGTGAAGTAGGTATTATCCTGTGGCATAAAGCCAAAGCTATATTCTAGTGTGAGATTTTGTGTGGGGTTGTAGTTTAGCTTGAAGTAGTAGTTATCACTTATGCGTTTTTGGTCTTGCTTTTGCTCGCTCGTGCCGTTGCTATAACTTTGAAGTGGGATAATCGAGCGCACGGTAGAGTAGCTAGCGATTAGTCCTAGATTTTTGGTTATATATCCCTCCAAACTTGCTCTCACAAGGTGTTTGTAAAAATTTGGTTGATAGTTTTCGTTGCTTGAACTTCCTAGCTCGGCTAACGCGCTAGATTTTAGCTCATAATATTTTGTCATCGCGCTTGAAGTATAAGCCCAAGATAGATTTGCGTGCCAACCTTTTGTGATTCCTTTGTCTGTGCGGGGTTTGCGGATATTTGCCTCCACCACCCCACCGCTAAACCTACCATAAGCAGCACTTACATTGCTATCTAGCACTTGGATAGATTCTAGCAGGCTTGTATCGACATTTAGCCCTTGAGAGAGTGCGCTTCTTTGTCTAGGTTGTGTATTGGAGCTTGAGCCTGCGGGGTCTATGTCATTATTTATCTCAAATCCGTCTAGCAAAAAATTGTTTTGATAGGGTAGTCCGCCACTTATAGAAAGATTTGCAGGGCTAATCTCACCGGGAGTTTTTGAAGTGCTAGAAGCACTATTGCTTTGGATATTTGGCAGGACTTTTAGCGCGGAGACTATATCGCCATTTCCGCTAGGGGCAGACTCTAGCATTCTCCTATCGACTTTGCCCGCACTTGAGTTGTAGTCTCTCTCTTTGTAACCGTGCACTATGACTTTATCTAGCACTTTTTCTTCTATGTGAGTGGGCTGGTAAGGATTGTATCTGTGGGGGGGGGGGGATAAAAGAATCTACTTTGAGAGAATCTGCATCGGGAGTGGTAGCTGAAATGGTGGCAACAAATGAAGTGCAAAAAATCGCGCTAAAAATGCTAGCACTAAATAATTTGCAAAATGTTTTACTAGAATTTTTAGGATTTTGTGGGCAGTTTTTGGAAGCATTTTGTAAGGATTGTAGTGGTTTCATCATACAAACTCCTAGTTTTTATTGTGAGAAGCACAACCGAAATGATACTCCATTTTCACAAAAATATCGTGCAAATTTAAGAATGTTATCATTCTTAAAATATTTCATATAGTGAGAATTACTCAAACAAGCATAGATAAGGATATTTGCAGAATGTGTGGATTTTTATTTTTGTGATTTTTGGCAAAATTTGCGTTGATTTTTGTCGCTTTTGGCGGGTGATTTTGGCTTATTTTGTTTGTGCTTGATTTACTTTTGGGCTAGAAAACTCTAATATCGCTATGAAAAAATCTGCTTAAAATCAAAAATCTTGTAATGCTTTTTGCATAAGCGGATTTCATAGCAACTTTTCACAGCAAAATTCAAATGACAGATTTTAAGGGCAAATCTCAATAATAGATTTTGTAGCAAGTTTTGTAACGCAGGTTTGAGGGCAAATTTTTAGATTTTTATGGTGCGGATTTCACGGCGAGATTTGATAGTGGATTTATAGCTGGGCTTGCAAAAGGGACTTTGTGTATGTGTGCTTTGGGTGGGCAAACACCTCATCTACCCTCCCACTTTCTATGACTACTCCGCCCATAGCCACGACACTTTTTGCGCTACTTTGCGCTTGGCTAGTCTCGCGATTTCTATCCACACTACTTCTATCTGCGCTACTTTTTGCCACGCCATTATCAAGGCTATTTTGGCTAGATTCTAGCACTTTGCTTAAATCAGCTAGCACGATGACACTATGGCACATAGCCTCTATCACAGCCAAATCGTGGCTTATAAATATATAGCTAAGCCCTAGAGTTTTTTGTAGCTCCAAAAGTAGCTCCAAAATCTCTTTTTGCGCGCTTTTATCAAGCGCACTTGTAGGCTCATCTAGCAGCAAAATCTTTGGATTTTTTGCAAGTGCGCGTGCGATACACACACGCTGTGCTTGCCCCCCGCTAAGGCTCTCTGGATAGCGATAGAGAAAGCTAGGGCTAAGCCCCACGCTTTTTAGTAGCTCTGTGATTTTTGCTAGCTTTGCACTTTTGGCTTGCTCTTTGTCCGCGCTTCCTTTGCTAACACTTTTTGGCAAATCCTCTAGTGCCTCTAGCAAAATCTCAAACACGCAAAATCTAGGATTTAGCGCACTTAGGGCGTCTTGGAAAACGATTTGGACGCATTGTGTGAAGTGCTTATCTCGCTTTTTGGGAGGCAAAATCTGTGCGCTGACATTTGACATATTTAACGCGCTTGTCGCGTTTGCTGTGCTTGGCAAATTCGCCGTGCTTGCCACGCTCGGTGTGCTTGTCTCGTTTGTCGCACTAGATTTACCAAGCGATGATTTTAGTGCGATTTCGCCACTATGCTCTATCAGCCCCAAAATCCCTAGCGCAAGGCTAGATTTCCCACTTCCGCTCTCCCCTATCACGCCCAAGCACTCGCCACTATGCAACACCAAATCCACCCCGCGTAATGCCTGCGTAGAGCTTTTGCGCGAAAAAAACGACTTTTTCTCATAGCTTATGCCTACCCCTCGCAGTGTCAGTATCTGCTCTGCGCTCGGTGTGTGCGTATTTCTCGGCAAATGCAGGGATTCTAGTAGTAGCTCGGTGTAGGCGTGGTTTTGGTGCGGGTTTTGATTTTTGCTTGGATTTTGGCTAGCTAGATTTTGATTAGTCGCTAGATTTTGTGAGTGTGCTTCATTTTTTGTATTTTTTGCTACCATATTTTGCACTGTGCTTTGTCGCAGATTTTTGCGAGCTACATTTTTCATTATCTCATTGATTTTGCCTTTTTGCACGATTTGCCCATCTTTCATTACGATTAGATTCTCCACACAATGCCTCATCACACCCCAATCGTGGCTAATCATCACTAGCCCCACCTCACTAAATCCCAAAAGCAAGTCCAAAATCTGCCTCTGCAAGCTCGCATCTAGCGCGGTGGTAGGCTCATCACAGATAAGCACCTTTGGTCGTAGCACGCTCATCATAGCGATTAGCGCACGCTGTCTTTGCCCCCCGCTTAGCTCGTGTGGGAAGCGGGACTTTAGCTGCTTTGGTAGCCCCACTTTGTGGAGTGCTTCATCTATGAGGGTTTCGCGCTCTTTTGCGGATTTGGCATACTCTTTGTGTATGGCAAACATTTCGCCAATCTGCTTTTGTATCGTGTGTAGGGGGTTTAGCGCGTTTAGGGGGGATTGGGGGATATAGGCTATGTGTCGCCCTCTCAAGTGTGGCAAGTCTTTGGCATAGCTTGATTGCGCGATGTTAGTTGCAGGATTGGTTACGGGATTATTTGCGGTGCTAGTCGCTTTTGTCCCGCGCAAATCGCCTAAAATCACGCGATTTTCAAATAGGATTTCCCCGCTTAGCTTACTAGGAGTGGCTAGCCCTAGTATGACTTGAGATAGCAGGCTTTTGCCACTGCCTGACTCGCCAAGTATCCCTAGTCGCTCTCTATGGGCTAGAGAGAAGCTAATATTTTTTAGCGCAAACTCGCCAAAAGAGGCGTTTAGATTTTTCACTTGTAGCATTTGTGTCCTGTGTTTTGGGAGATTTTGGGGAGTGTAGTTTTATCTCTTAGATAAATTTTGTATCTTAGCACAGAACTAGCACTCAAAAGAAAATCTATTTACTATTTATTCAGGGGGGGGGATAGGATAAGAAATCCAAATGTCTTGTCAATGAAAAATATGATGTTTGGGAGATACATTGATTTAGGATTTGGGAGGTGCGGTGGATAAGAAAAATGATTTAGGCAAATCTTTTAATTGCACGAAATGTGGCGCGTGTTGTCAAAATATCGCGCATATTGCGGAATTGAGAGATTGTGATAAAGGCAATGGGGTGTGTAAGCATTTGGATTTAGGCACAAAAGAGTGCAAAATCTATGCGAATCGCCCCACAATATGCAGGGTAGATGAAATGTTTGAGAAATATTTTTCAAGCATTTATTCTAAGGGCGCGTTTTATAGGCTAAATGCCGAATGTTGCAATATTTTGCAAGAAAAGTTAGGCATTGATGAGAGTTTTAGAATGAAAATTTAAAAAAAGGAGTAAAAAATGGCAATACCATTGATACCTGTATTAGCAGGGCTTGCCGCAGTTGGCAGTGCTGCATTTGCAGCGAAAAAGGGATATGACGCATATCAAGACACAAAAGATGCAAAATATTGGCACGAGATAGCCAAAGAGGAATACGAATCAAGCGAGCGCACATATAAGAGGTGCAAAGGAATGGCAGAGGAAGTTTTTGCCGAGTTTGGAGAGCTTAAAAAATCTGTGATAACAGAAACTTTCCCGCGATATTTTAAACTTTTAGACAAACTAAATCTTAGCAAGCAAAATGATTTGGGTGAGGTTTTTCAAGGACTGGATTTGAAAGCCTTGCAAGAATCTAGGCAAAAAATCACAGATTTAGAAATTGCACTAGGGGGATTCGTAGGTGGTGGAGTAGCTGGGGCTATGGCTGGATTTGGCGCGTATGGTGCGGTGGGCTTATTAGCTAGTGCCTCCACAGGCACAGCGATAAGCGCACTTAGTGGAGTAGCTGCGACAAATGCAACTTTGGCTTGGCTAGGTGGTGGCTCTTTGGCTGCTGGTGGCTTGGGTATGGCTGGCGGGACTGCTGTGCTTGGTGGTATAGTGGCTGCACCTGTCATCGCAGTAGCCACGCTAGTGTGGGCAAAATCTGCAGAGAGCAACAAATATGATGCGATGAGCTACCATAGCGCGGTTGAAGCAATTTGTGAAAGTATAAATGCTGAAAGATTGCTTTGGGTGCAAATAGATGATAGGGCAAATGAAAGCAAAGTCTCATTGAGTAAGATTGATAAATCTTTTGGCGAAGCAATGTATCTGGTGGAAAATATCTACAAAAGCAAAGGCGATGATGTAGCAAAATGGAGCAAAGATGAGCAAGAAAGCGTTAAAGATATGATTCAACTTGCGGAAACAACGCAAACTATCATAAACGCGCCCATTTTGTTTGATGATGACCCGATAACCAAAGATATTATCAAACACAAAAAGAAAACCAAAGAGCTAATGGACGAATTAGAAGCAAAATTTGGTGAAAAGTAGCTAAGCCAAAGTAATCAAGGGCATACAAACGCCCTTGATTCAAGCAAAAAAACAAAAAGGAGAGGAAAAATGTCAGCAACATTACAATATGAGGGAATCATAAAAGAGATTACCGATGAGATAGGGACGCAAACTTTGGCGAGATTTGGGCTAAATATTTTTAGTCTAAATACTTATGAGGCTTATGGCGCTAGTGTGAAAACGAGCAATGAATCTATGCGCGTGTATAATCAGCATAAAAACAATCCACAAGCCTTTGGGCAGTATTTTGAGGAACTAGATATTGGTGTGTCAAATATAAAAAGTGCGCTTTTGGATAATGGAGAGAAAACCTATACTACCGATACGCTTTTTGAGATTCAAAAAGCACAAAACCTACAAAAAAGTAGTAAAAAAATCGAAAGCCTAAACCCAAAAGATAAGGCAAAATTTGAATTTATAATGGCAAATTATGGCGATGAAGTCAAAAATATGGACTTTAACTCGCCTGATATACAAGCACTTATCCAAAGCGACACGCGAGAAGGCAAAGGCAAATCGCTTAAAAACCACACAAATACCGACACCGTAACTATTGATAGCAAAGGCAATATCATCAAAAAAGAGCAATTAAAGGTAATTCAAAATACAAATGATTTGCTAAATGATAAATATTTGGAGAATAACGATTCGCTAAAATGCCCCATTGATGACTACAAAAAGCATAAAGAAAATTTAAAAAAGATGATAGAAAATCCAAAAGATGAGCAACAAAAAGCAAAAGCACAAAAAGCACTAGAAATGCTAGAAGCAAATAATGTAGCAAATCGCCTAATATGTGAAAATCCACGCACAACTGCCTTTATCGCTCAAGGCGCAGTAGCTGGAGGACATATTGCTCAAGCTGGATTATCAGATGCGGTAGTGGTAGCACTTAGCACACTAGCAAATGGCGCAGTATATGAAATCAAAGACGCTTTGAGTGGCGACTCTAGCGTCAGTATAGAAACGAGAATCAAAAGGCTAATAAATGCCGTGATACAAAAGCTAAAAGGCGCGTTTGTGCGTGGTGGTGGATTTGGAGCAATCGATGTAATCGTGGGGATTTTGGGACTAATCTTTAAATCGATTGCTGGGAAACTAAAGCTAATTTGGTCAAAGCTACGAAGTGCCGCAAAATCCATATATAACGCCATATATGACTATATCACAGGCAAAACTGCTAATTTCCAAGAATGCCTAAAAGTTATAATAAAGGGCTTATTTTCTGCTGCCGTTGTCGTAAGCATAGTAGGACTTGAGACAAAACTTGAGGCGCAATTAAGCGCGATTATCACACCATTTATCGCTTCTTTTGTAGCACCTACGCTAAGTATCATCATCGGCTCTCTCGCTGTGGTGGCAATGTGTAGGAGTATAGATTTTGGGCTTGATACGCTATTTGGCGTCTTTGCCCAAGCAGAGATAAGCAAAAAGCGATATGAGGAAATAGAAGCACTTTGTCAAAAAATGCTACCGCAAATCATAGCAGATAGAGAGTTTTTAGAAAAGAAAATTAGGCAAACACACTATGAGCGAGTGCTAAGATTTGATATGTCCTTTAATGGCTACAAAGAGGCACTGCAAAGCAAAGATAATGAAAAAAGTTTTGAATACCTTAATGAAATCTGCAAACTCTATGGTGGCAAACTACAATGCAAAACTTTAGATGACGCAAGAAAAATCGTGCAACGCGGCAGTGGAGTGCTAAAATGGAGCAATGAATAAAGTGGTGGTGGGGGAACTTAAGTAAATATAAAGAGTTTGTGGCTAGCAAAATCTAAAACACAAAGCAAATTATGCTTTGGCTTGCTTGGAGTGGTGTCTAAAATACTTAAAAAGATTTCCGCTTAATCTTCTGCCACAGATACACTACAATGAGATTTGTAGCATTTGTGTAGAATTATGTAGCCTTGCATTGTAGAGCGATAGATAGCCCAAAGCAAGATAAGGGATTTTGTTTTTTGTGCTACAATTCCTCCCAAAGTCTACTCCAACCCACAATCCAAAAGGAGCAAGTATGACAAAGGCTAAGCAAGCCACCACCATAGCTAGCGCGGGTATTGATTATGACAAATACAGCAATATGACGACAAGTCAGCTACTAAACTCTCTAGAATCCGCCAAAAAAAAGCGCGTAAAATTCCAAACCCAAGCAAACAATGCAAATGCACTTATTGATTTTCTAACCGACAAAATAAGAGATAGCCTAAAAAAGCCAAAATATGATTTTGTGCCTTATGAGAAGTCTGGCTTGCCAGAGCTAGCAAAAAAGGTAAAAAAGCAGTTCACACCCAAAGAGCTAGCACGGCTAAGAGAAGAGCTAAAAAGCGAAATCAGCGCAGATTATGGCGATGAGTTCTAAGGTAGTTATCGATAAAAATCCTGCCAAGTTTTTGCACAAGCTAGCCAAGTCAGCACCGCAGGCTTTTATCAAAATCGATGATTTTTTGAGTAAAGATTTACCAAATGCAAAAAACCCTTGCACTCTCCCTAATGCAAAGCGTTTGATAGGCTTTAGCGATAGTCGCTATCGGTGGCGACTAGGAGAATACCGCATAATCGGCATTGTAGAAAATGGCGAGTTTTATATCATACAAATCATAAAAATAGCAAAAAGAGATGAGAAAACTTATAAGGGGTTGTGATGGATTTGAGAACTTTTAGGGATTTATGCGGGGTTGTGGGGAATTTTTGAGGGAATTTTTATGGTTCTTTAAAGTTAGCGTGTTTAAAGATTTTTGGGAGATTTTAGCTAACTTTTATGATTTCTCTTTGATTCTCGGGTCAAACGCATCTCGCACGCCCTCGCCGATAAAGACAAGCACACATAGTAGCACTCCCACACCGACAAACCCGCTTATAGCGAGGTGTGGGGAGGTGAGGTTGTTTTTGGCTTGCTCGATTATTTCGCCTAGAGATGGGCTTCCCACAGGCATACCAAACCCCAAAAAATCAAGCGTAACCAAAGTGCTGATACTCCCCGCCATAATAAAAGGAATGTAGGTTATCGTAGCCACCATAGCGTTTGGTAGCAGGTGGCGAAATATAATCCTTACATTGCTTAGCCCCAAAGCCCTAGCAGCTTTGACATACTCCATATTTCTAGCCTTTAAGAACTCCGCGCGAACCACACCCACGAGGCTTATCCAGCTAAATGCAAGCACGATAGCCAAAATCCACCAAAAGCTAGGCACGATAAAGCTAGATAAAATGATTAGCAAAAATAGAATCGGCACGCTAGAGTATATCTCTATGCCCCTCTGCCCTAGCAAACCCACAAGCCCGCCATAATACCCGCAAGCCCCGCCCACACTCACGCCGATGATGACGCAAAACACGCTTAGCACTAGCCCAAATGCTATGGAGATAGCAAGCCCATAAATCAGCCTAGAAGCGACATCTCTAGCTTGGTCATCGCTCCCTAGCAGGTGCTTAGAGTCAGGTGGCGTGGGCGAGTTGGTATCCAAATCCAAAATAATCGTATCATAAGAATAAGGGATAAGAGGCTTTAGCACAAAGCTATCTTTTAGCAGCTCCTTGACAAATGGGTCATTGTAGTCTGGCTCACTCTCAAAGTCCCCTCCAAACGCACTCTCTGGGTAGAAAGCAAAAAGCGGGAAGTAAAATGAGTGATTGTGATAGATGAGGATTGGCTTGTGATTGGCTATGAGGGGAGCAAAGACAGACACGAAGCAAAGAAAGCCAAAAATATATAGCGAGATAAGCGCGCGCTTATTGCGCTTAAAAATCTGCCATTTTTGGCGGGCTAGATTTCGCTTGGTAGAATCTAGGGTGGGTGTGATTGGTGTGGTGGGCTTGGTGGTTTTTGCAAATGGTGTGGCGTGGGTGCGTAGCGTGGCTAGCGTGTTTGGTGTATTTTGCTGGGCAGGGGTGGCAATCGTGGTGGTGGCGGGAGTGCGTGGGGTGGGATTATCATCACTCAAGCAAGTGCTATTGCGTGAATTAGTGCGTGGCGTGGCTAGAGATTTTGTGCTTTTTGATTTCACTGATTTATCCTATCTTTATCCTAGATTTGCTTTTTGTCGTTTTTAAAGCATTTGGCTTTGTTACTTTGTCGCTTTGCTTGATTTTGCATAATCCCGCGTATTTTTCGCATAATTTTACTATGATTTAGAATTTATTTTGTTTTGGATTTGGATTTTATTTAAAAGATTTGGATTGACTTACCAAAGGATTCTAGCTTTCAAAAATCTAGTCAAAATCAGCAAAAAATAAATAAAAATTTAACACATAAGTGCGAAAATCAAATCAAAAAAATTGAAAAAATCAACAAAAACTCACATAAATATATACACAAATCACACAAAATAATGCCACAATACCCGCGCTAAATAGGAAAAATAAGTAAAAATTTCGCGTTTTTTTTTTTTTTGTTTATAATTCAGCTTGACTTAAGGGATATTGATTTATCATTTATTTACTTTAATTTACCTTGTATGTTTTATCCAACCCAAATAGCAAAAAAGGACATAAATGAAAACCGCAAACAAGGAAGCCACAGCGATGAAGTCGTGGCAAAAGTTAGGTGTGGCAATCACACACTCCAATCGTCATTGCGAGATTCCGCGCAAAAGCGTGGAATCGTGGCAAAACAAGCAAAGCGCAGTTTCTTTAGAAAACAAGCAGGGCGAAGTTTCTTTAGTAATCCACAAAACCCTTTGTCATACTGAGCGAAGCGAAGTATCTCAAGTAGAATTAAGTAGAGATATTTCGGTTTCTACGAAACCTCAATATGACAATGTGGGTGGGCATAATGTTAGTTCCCTCTCCCTTGCGGAGGGGGCTAGGGGGTGGGTAAATCCTACCTCCGCTTCTCAAGCAAAGTCAGCAACTGCTGGTAAAAAAAATACCCACCCCCAAACCCCCTCCGCAAGGGAGGGGGCTTTAAGAGAGCCAAACACGGTTACTCTAAGGGATGGGGCTTTTAAAAAGCCAAATACTGTTACTCTTGCTAGACAATATGACACCCCCCACACAAGCGACAAAAAACCACACACCACCCCAACCTCCCGCAAGATAGCCCTATCACTCATCACAGCAAGTGCGCTTGGCAGTGCTAGTCTAGAGCTAGCCATAGCTGGCACTTGCACACAAAAGTACGATGGAAGTCAAAATTATCTGGACTGCACAGGGGACTTCGCCCCACAGGATTTACAAACAGCTATCAATAATAAAAGTATGCTTATCAATCTAGGCCGTGGGGAGAATAACCCTCTTAGCGTGGGTGCTGGCACTGTTACTGCTAGCATAAGTAATAACCTCGTGTTTCGCTCTGTATCTGCGCCAAACACGGATTTTGCTATCACAGGTAGTTCTAATGCAGGATTATTGCTCCCCTACACTCTAGGAAATCACACTGCAAATGCTTCTACGATACGAAGTATAAGTGTGAGTGGCACGATAAACAACCAAAGCTGGGGCTCTGATGCGGTGTATGGAGCTGGTGTGAAAATCGCCTTTGATGTCCACGCAGGGACACAGATAGGGCGCAGAGAGGCAGATGGCACTATCATCGGTGGGATAACGATAAATAGTGGAGCAAGTATCACTTCAGCAGCTATGGCTATCTATGGTGGATATGACGGAGGCACTCGCTCTACTTTTGTCAGCCAAATAACCAATAACGGCTCTATCCAAACGCTAAATTTGGGGTATTATAAATTTAGCGGGGACTATGCTAGCTTGCTAGGAAACTACTTCATAGGTGGTGCTAGTGGCACGATAAACACGCTAAATGTCTATCAGTCTACCCTCACGCTTGATAGCAATGGCAATGAGTGGAGCAAGCACACGATAAATGGAAACACAGGCACGGGAATAAAAAAGAATGGAAATGGCAGGACTGATGAGCATATCGCAGTGGAGGGCACTATCAGCATTCTAGGCACGGTAGGAGAGGGCGCGATACGCATAAACATCGGCGAAGGTGTAACTAGCAGTAGTGAAAAATATGAGTATAAAAACATAATCCTAGATAAATCTGGTGGAAAAGGACAAGGAAAAGTAACCTTTGAGTCCTTGCGAGCAGGGCTAGGCACGAAGCTACATAGAGCAGGAAATGATGGCTTTACTGTAAGTGCTGATGTCAGCACTAGCTATGGCTCATCTATGTGGCGGACACTAAGTCTTAGCTATGCTAGACGGTCTATAATGCTCCAAAACATAATGGACTCTTTGCTAAAGAAAAACTTCCGCTCCTCAAGCTATGACAAAACTTCAGCTAAAGCGCGTGGAGAGATGTTTGAGACAAATAAATTTACAGGGCAAGTGCGATACGCGCCATCTATGCGCAAGCTAGGAAGCACAAGCAGGTATCGCAAAAGGCAAACAAAAGTAGAAGAGAAGTTTCTCCCCTATGATAGCAAAAAAACTCATATCGCGTTTTTTGTGCCTTATGCGGTGAATTCTCTAGCAGATATGGGGATAACAAACGCTACGGAGTGGGCGGGAGGAATCCTTATGGGAGTGCAAAAGGACTTGAAGCAAAAAGGAATCGTAGGGGTATATGCCGCCTATGAATACGCTCATATCACTACCCAAATGCTAGGGGCGACTTCTATCGCCCAGACAAACGCTATCCAAACAGGTGCGACTTATTTCAAGCTTATCCCTATACAAACCAAAAAAAGGCAAGTGCGAGAGGGGTATCTAAAGGCAAACTTGCGCGGTGGCGTGGATATACCTATGCTAAAAGCACAATCCCCACTGCCTCATATACAATTTGAGCTAGAATCTAACTCAAGTGGCTCTACATTCCCGCTTATGTGGAGTATCGGTGGGGAGCTTCGCGGTGGGTGGACATTTTATCAATATAAAAGTGGCGGGTATATAAGCCCAGAGTTTGGCATAAGCTATGATGTGCTAGCCCCGCTAGCGATGAAACTCGCAAAAGCAAAATACGGGCTAGGCGGGAATGAATACTACCCCGAGCAGTATTGGCATTTACCCCAGCTAGGTGCTAGCGTGAAATACTACAAAGTGTGGGGGGAACGATTTAAAACGAGCTTTTTGGGTGGGCTTCGCTACAATATCCTAAACACGCCCACAGGGAGCTTCCGCATCGGTGGCTTGCCGGGCGAGGGCAAAATCTACTTGCCCGCTCTGTATGGCAATCTTGATATGGATTTTGTGTGGATAGTCAAGCGTAATCACGAGCTAAGTCTAGGCTATAATGGAATCTTTTTCTCAAACTTTAACTTCGTAAATGGCGATGATGGGCGAGCTGCCAATAAATTTAACGGAATGAGTAACGCGCTAAATATCAAATACGCGCTGTTTTTGGGCGGGGAGTTTGAGGGGGTTTTTTGTGGGGGGTGTCGGGTTTATTT
>NZ_NXLN01000037.1:0-17357 GCF_003364135.1 Helicobacter sp. MIT 01-3238 | reverse complement strand
ATAATACAAAAATTATACATGAGGAGGATAAAAAATAGGGAAATTTTAACAAAAAGAAGAAAGAAAACAGGGGAAAAATAGGGAAGAAAAAGAAAAAGGGGGATTAGAAAAAAGAAAAAAAAAAAAAAAAAAACGATAAAAAAGTGGGGAGAAATGGGGGGAAATGAGAAAAATTGGTAAGGAAAGTGGGGGTGGATATGGTGGGGAGTGAGAAAAAATGATAGGGAAAAGCGATAAAAAATAGTAAAACATAATAGAGAATGGGTGGATTTATGTGGGTATTTGTATGGTTTTGTAGTTTTGTCATATTGAGGTTTCGTAAGAAACCGAAATATCCAAAGGATTTTGCATTATCTGCAGAATCTTTTGAGATACTTCGGGCTACGCCCTCAGTATGACAAACTGCGGAGTTGGTGATTTTAAAAGCCCCCTCCCTTGCGGAGGGGGTTTGGGGGTGGGTAAGTCTTTCGTCATTGTGCGCTGACTTTTCGTCATTGCGAGCAAATGCGCTAGCATTTGCGTGGCAATCTATTCTTTGCGCTAATGTTTCTTGTGGATTACTAAAGAAACTTCGGCTTCGCCTTGTTTTGCCACGCTCACTTCGCTCGCTCGCAATGACGGAAGTGTTTGCGTTTGCTTTGTTGGCAATGGAAATATTTGCATTGCTAGCAGTTGCGTTTTTGTCGTTAGCAGTTGCTGACTTTGTTTGAGAAGCGGAGGTGGAATCTACCCACCCCCTAGCCCCCTCCGCAAGGGAGGGGGAATTAACATTATGCCCAACTTGCAAGGGATGGGAATTGTGGTGTTACCCTCCTAAAAATCCAATTATAGATTGCCACGCATTTGGAATACTAACGATTCCAAATGCTCGCAATGACGAATGGGTTGAGATACTTCGCTTCGCTTAAGTATGACAAACTTTGTTTAGTGTGTTTAAATTGTCATATTGAGGTTTTCGCAGAAACCGAAATATCTCTATTAGATTTTGCAAAGATTCGTTGGATTTTGTTAAAATTTGCTTGCTTTAGATAAATATCAAACAAGTTAGGATAAAAATGCCACATATCACACCGCGTCAAATGCCAATGCTACCAATGCTACCAATACCGACAATACCACCAAAGCAAAAAAGTGTCAAAAGATTTTTTGCTTTTTTTACGCATTTGTTTTTGGAGGGGGTGTTTGTTTCACTTTTTGCTACGCTTTTTACCTCGTTTTTCCCCCTCTTTTTCGCGCTAGATTTTGCTAGGGCTGCGCCATATATCGCGCTAGGAGAGAGGGCAAAATACCCAAATCTAAAGCACTTTGAGTATGTAAATCCAAATGCCCCAAAAGGTGGCACGCTAAAAAGCTACGCACTAGGGAGCTTCTCCTCGCTAAATCCTTTTAGCATAGAGGGCGAGTCTGCTAGCGGGCTAGAAAATGTCTATGACACGCTTATGGCGCAAAGTATGGACGAGCCATACTCCCAATACGCCCTAATCGCTAGCGATGTCGCTGTGGCTAGTGATAATTCTAGTGTGATTTTCACCATAGACAAAAGGGCGCACTTTGCCGATGGGGTGGCGGTAAGTGCCCAAGATGTGGCGTTTAGCTTTGAGATGATGATAAGCAGGGCTAGTCCGCTCTATCGTCAATACTATGCAGATGTCAAAGAAGTGAGGGTTTTAGATTTTTATCGTGTGGAGTTTGTTTTTAAAACCACGCAAAACAAGGAGCTACCACTGATTTTGGGACAGCTAAGCGTGCTACCAAAGCATTTTTATGTCAAAAATGGCAAAAACACATTTGGGGAAAATCCCCTGCAAATCCCGCTAGGAAGCGGACCATACTCGGTGAAATTCTACGAAGTGGGCAAAAAAATCATCTATGAGCGAAACAAAAACTATTGGGCAAAGGACTTGCCAAGCAGGGTAGGGCAGTTTAATTTTGATACGCTTGTTTTTGAGTATTACAGAGATGATGCGGTGGCGTTGCAGGCGTTTTTGAGCCATAAGTATGATTGGCGTGTGGAGAGTGCGGCAAAGGTGTGGGCTAGGGGGTATAAAAGCAAGGCGTTGGATTCTAAGCAATTTAGCCTAAAGGCGTTTCCTCATAGCCTGCCTAGCGGTATGCAGGGGTTTTTTATGAATACGCGCAAGGAGGTGTTTGCAAATCCGCTTGTGCGTAGAGCGTTTATTTATGCGTTTAATTTCGAGTGGAGCAATCTAAACTTGTTTTTTTCCCAATACGAGCGCACGACAAGCTACTTTAATCACTCGATTTTCGCTAGTCCTCCTCTGCCAAGCAGGGCAGAATCCGCGCTTATCAAGCAGTGTGATAGCAGGGGCGAAATCTCAAAAACGCATTTGAAAAATATGTTTGACACACCCTATGTGATACCTAGCACAAATTTTGGCACAACTAGCCTAAATCTAAGCACAGGACTGCAAAAGCAAAATCAAGCCCCAAAAAGCCAAGTGCCAAGCCATATCTTACAAGAGAGAGAAAATCTAAAAAAAGCGCGAGATTTGCTAAAAGAAGCGGGGTTTGTGATGAGAAATGGAGTGCTGCTTGATTCTAAAAGTGGCAAGCCACTGCGATTTACACTGCTGCTAGATAACCCTGCTTTTGAGCGGCTAGCTGTGCGATATGGGCGAAATCTAAAACTGCTTGGCATACAAATGCAAATCCAAAAAATAGATTCTAGTCAATACACCAATCGAGTGAAAAATTTTGATTATGAAATGATTGTGGGGATTATCGGGCAGAGCCTTTTCCCGGGCAATGAGCAGAGGTATTTTTGGAGCAAGGAGAGTGCGAGTATGGTAGGCAGTAGGAATTATAGTGGGGTAGGGCTAGAAGTGGTAGACTGCCTTATAGAGCGCGTGATAGCAGCTCCGCATAGAGAAGCGCAGATTCTCTCTACTCACGCGCTTGATAGGGTGCTTTTGTGGGGGGACTTTGTCGTGCCTCATTATTATTTGCCAAACTTTAGAGTGGCGTTTTGGCACAATATCTCGATGCCAAAAATCCACCCGCGCTATGACTTAAGTCCGCAGATTTGGTGGGATACAAATGCTAGGGAGTAAAATCTTTTTATGTGTGTGGGGAAGATAAATTAGTGAAGAGGTGGGAAAGATTTAGGAAAATTATGGGCTTTGGATTTTTAAGTATTTGGTAGGCTTTGGCAAGCGGAGAGATAAAAAAGTGTAGAGATAAAAATATGTCAAAGAAAATATAAAAAAAGCCCTGCTAGATATGATAAGGAGTGCCACTCTAGCAGGGCGCGAGAAAAAGCAAAAATACAAAAAATAGCAAAAATATACAAAATGTAAATTTTTGCCTACAGACTATGCAGTTTGATTATTTTTCACCACAATCAAATACTTGCGCGTGGATTCTTTGAGAGACTAGCACGCCATTTGTTGCGCCATTTGGCAAGCCGTTTGTGCAATCCACATTTTGCCTTGCTTTGCCTATGGTGGCTATACATTTGACTTCTTCTTTTGTGATAGCTATCATCGCTCGTTTGCCTTCGCCAGCAACATAAGAGGCTTCATTCCTTAAGTCATTTATCGCTCCCTCTCTTAGTAGCTCTCTTGTCGCACCACTTCTATCGCCTACATTGTCTTTGCCCTCTACTTCGCCCAAAATCTTGCAATTATAGGGCGTGCTTTTTGCCACAGTGATACCTCTAGCTTGCGCTTCTAGTTTTTTGGGTTCATAAGGTGTTTTTGGTGGCTCTCCACCGCCAAACAACCCACAACCTGTCAAAAACACCATTCCAAATGCGCAAGCACCACTGAATTTTAAAACCTTGCTAAGCATTACTAGCTCCTTTTTTAGTATTTGTGCAACTAGAGTGCAAATGATTCTCGAGTTGCACAAAAAGCGATACTACAAAAAAAAAAAAAAACAAATTGTTAATGTAGGAAAGTGTGGATAGATTTTGCAGGGAAGTGCAAACAATTTTTGTAGAGTATATGGACTTTGTGAATAAGTCGCAAGGCTTGTATCTCATATATATGCTCATCGTCATTGCGAGCAAATGCTAACGCATTTGCTCGCAATGACGGTATGTTTTTACTAAAGAAGTCAAAGGCTTTCTAAAAAACTTCGCTACGCTTGTTTGCAGGGTTTTGCAAGCAAATCTCGCAATGATAGGGGCGGACACATTGAGTCGTCATTGCGAGCGAACGAAGTGAGCGTGGCAAAACAAGCGAAGCGAAGTTTCTTTAGAAAACAAGCGAAGCGAAGTTTCTTTAGAAAACAAGCGAAGCGAAGTTTCTTTAGAAAACAAGCGAAGCGAAGTTTCTTTAGTAATCCACAACGCCGTCATTATAAGACGAAGTTTCGTCATTGCGAGAGAATCCGCAAGGATTCTTGTGGCAATCTATGTCTTTGCCTTTTGACTTATAGATTGCCACGCAAATGCTAACGCATTTGCTCGCAATGACGGTATGTTTTTACTAAAGAAGCTAAAGGCTTTCTAAAAAACTTCGCTATGCTCATTTGCAGGGTTTGCAAGCAAATCTCGCAATGATAGGAGCGGACGCATTGAATCGTCATTGCTAGAATTTGACTTGTCAAATTCGTGGCAATCTATCAAGTGCTATTGCCTTTTTCTACGCTAATGCTTTTTTCTTTTACTTTTGTGGATTGCCACAAGAATCCTTGCGGATTCTCTCGCAATGACGGGTTTATGGATTGTTTTTCGTTGTGGCTAAAGCCACTGCCTCGCAATGACGGAAAAGATACCCACCCCAAACCCTCCGCAAGGGAGGGGGCCTTTTATTTCTTGTCATAGTGAGGTTTCGCAAGAAGCCGAAGTATCTCAAGTAGAATCTAATATAGATATTTAGGTTTTGTAAGAAACCCAAATATCCAAAAATGCTTTTTTATAAAATCTAATCCACATTTTGGATACTTCGGGCTTAAAAGCCATTTAAGTATGACAATTTGTGGAAAATTTATTAAGATTTTTGTGTGTATTGGCGTGTATTTGGAAGTGTTATAGTGCGGCGTTGCAAAGGCTTAGGCAAAAAAGCACTTTTAGCCCTCTTTTTTGGCAGACTTCTATCGCCTCGCCAAAGCTCGTGCCTGTGGTGATGATGTCATCGACAATGATAACGCAACCTGTGTCAAAGTCTGGAGCAGATTCTAGCCTAGATTTTCGCGCAGAATCCACACTAGAATCTAGCGTAGAATCTGCTTTTAAATCTGGCGTGGAGTCTTTGGCTAAAGCCTGATTTTGCACTGCTATGCTAGAATCATTTTTTTGCGTTGTGCTATCTTTTGGCTTTGTGCTAAATCTATCTCTAAAATCCTCGCTAACTCCATTTGCAAATTTTGCAAAGCTGTTTGTAAAATCTCCAAAAAACCTTATCACAAAATCTTTTGCAAAATATTTTACAAATTCCGCCCTAAAGCGTTTGCAAAAATCCCACAAAAAATCTTGGCTACAAATCCCCTTAAAACTTCCCCTAAAGCCCGCGCTATTTTTTGTGCTAGAGATTTTTGCGCTAAGTGTTAGTCCGCGCTTGTTTGCTTGGCGAAATGCTAGGCTTTTCCCCGCGTAGCTTACTTGATTTGTCGCTTTTAGCTCGCCATAGATTGGCACTATTGCGTTAGGTTTGCGTGCGAATTTGGCACGATTTTGCAAGTCTTTGGATTTTTTACTAGACTTTACACTTGAGAGGGCAAACTCACGCACAAGCACCCCCGTGTGTGAGTAAAAGCTACGCACGCAATCATCTATGCCGATTAGCTTCACTTCGCCAAAAGCGGTATTTTCTATGATTTGTCTTATAGCTTCTCTCATCGCTTTTTGAGAGAAAAAATACTCCCCTGCGATTTTGCCAAGAGCTGCATAAATCCTAGAGCCTATGACGTAGTATTTCGCACTTAGCAAAAAATCAATATCGCTATAAGCAAAAAAGCAATACACGCTTACCCCGCTTACTTCTCGCACGCTAGGGCGAAGTGGGATAGAATCTAAGCATTTATCACATATCACGCTTAAGCAAAATTTCGCACAAATAAGGCATTTCATAGCACAATCTCTAGCTTAAAAATTCATTTAAGATTTTGCTTTGTTGGGTGGGTTGCTTTATCGGGCAGTGCTAGGATTTATCGCGGTGTGGATATGAGAGATGATTTCTTGGCTGATTGCTTCTTTTGGTTTGTCTGCATCGATGATTATGCAGTTTTTGGCTATTTTTCTGCCGAAGTGCAAAATGCGTGATTGAATCGCCATTAGATACGCGCTTCCACGCTGCTCGATAGAATCTTGCTGTTTGCTTTGCAAGCGTTTGTTTAGCTCCTCCGCGCTCATTTTGAACGCAAAGCATATATCAGGGACTATGCCTTGAGTGCAGGCTAGATTCATCATTTCAGCGTCTTTGTGCTTGCTATAAGCGATGCCAGAGATTAGGCTTCTATCCGCGATGATTAGAGAATCTGCATTTGGCTTTATGACTTTTGCGAAATGCTCCGCTCTATCAGCAAGAAACAAAAAAAACTCCGCCTCCTCGCTAAAGGCTTGATTTTTGGCAAAATCTTTTGCCTTTTGCTTTGCGATTAGGCATTTTGGCGACACGCAAGAGCTAGTCAAAGCCATATCTTGGCTGTGGTTTTGCAGTATCATTTCTCGTAGTTTTTCTCCTAGTGTGCTTCCGCCGGGCTCTTTTGTGAAAATCGCTTGCGGGAAAGCCTCTTTTAGCACTTCTATTTGTGTGGACTTGCCACAGGTATCAATTCCCTCTAGTGTGATATACATTTTTTTCCTTTTTATTTGTAGTGGTTGGTGCGCGTTTGGTATTTACGCACAAGGGATTTTGCCTGCTATGTATCCAAATACGCTAGCAGGCACAAGGTGTGAGATTTTGCCATTGTGCTCCAAAATGTTGCGCACGATAGAGGAGCTGATAAATGCGTTTTGCAATGTCGGCATAAAGTATATGGTATCAAGCTCGGGGTTTAGAGAGGTGTTTGTATAGCCCATTTGTAGCTCATACTCAAAGTCGCTTACCACGCGCAAACCACGGATAAGAATCCTCGCATCGTGGCTTTTGGCTAAGTCTGCTAGAAGTCCGCCAAAATCTAGGCAAGATACATTGCCAAAATCTTTTGTGGCAAGTCTAGCCATTTCTAGTCGCTCTTCTAAGCTAAAAAGAGGCTGCTTAGAAGCAGAGTGCGCCACTGCTAAAATCACTTTTTCAAATATCTCGCAACTGCGCTTGATAATGTCTAGGTGTCCGTTTGTAAGCGGGTCGAAAGTCCCGGGGTAAATTCCTATTTTGTTGCTCATTTGTGTCCTTAGCGTGTTTTTTAAAATTTTGATGAAAGTTGTTTGCTTTCATTTGTGTGTAAAAAACTATGTTTTGACTTTGGGCTACTGATTTTTGGTTATTTATTTTTAGGCTTTTTATTTTGCCATATTTGTTGTAAATTTTATCAAAGTGCGCTCTTAGAAACCTTTGTATGTTTTCTCATCTCTTTTAGCGATTTTTATGATTTTGATGATAAAAAATTCATCATTCTCTACAATACCAATAATACGATAATTTCCTACTCTCCAGCGATAGCGATTATCATCAAATCCTTGTAGATATTTTGCATTTGGCAAGGTGCAAGGATTATCACTTTTTGATAGTATGCCATACAAAAAATTAAGTATTTTTACATACTCTTTTGGTGCGGATTTTGCAAGTTTTTGTAGAAATTTGGTATTTTTCTTGTCGATGCTTATTTTGTTATTCATCGCCATAATCTCTACTTATATCAGCTTCAAGCTCCTGTTGTAATTGCTCTAGTTCTTTAGGTGTCATTTTTTTTTCTATTTCTTTAGCAAGTTCTATCAAGCCTGTTTTTTCAAGTGGCACAAAATCAGACTTTTTTGACATATTTAGGCTATCTTTGATTTTCTCTGTGAGGAAGTCGATAAGCTCATTTGCGTCATTTACTTGTGTTTGGAATCTCACACGCTTATTTTTTGCGCTATCAAGCGAATTTAGCAGCTGCTTTGTAGTCATTTTTGAATATTTGTCGTAGTTAATCGCACTTCTCATTAGCTTGCTCCTTAAGCCTGCATTTTAGTTTGCGTTTATTTTTTCACAAGGTTGCCGCGTAGTTCGCGTCTTTTTAGGGCGTTTGCATATCGCCGTTTTTCTTCGGCACTCTTAGGGGTAAATTCCCTCATCAAAGCGGGTTTTCCATCGCTTTTTGCCACCATTGTATAATACCCACTAGCACAATGCGCTTCGCCTCTGTCTTTGACATTTTGGGCTATGGCTTTTATGCCGACTTCACAGCTTGTTTTACCTGTATAATTCACACTCGCATAGAGGCTAAGTAGCGAGCCTATGGGGATAGGCTGATAAAACGCGACATTATCCACACTCATCGTAACCGTGCCAATCCCACAAAATCTAGTCGAGCAAGCATAAGCTACTTGGTCAAAAAGTTTTAGCAATTCTCCTCCGTGCATTACCCCACTAAAATTTGCCATTTGTGGTGCGACTAAAATGCGCATAAGTAGGTTGTTTTCTTGCTGTGTAAAATCTGTGATAAATTCTGCGGATTTTTTTGATTTTGTGGTGGATTTTGGGCTAGATTTGGGAGTGGATTTTGTGGATTTGGTAGATTTTGAAGTTTTACTCATTTTGCACCTCATTTAGTTGTTGGATTGTCGTGCGAATCTCGCATAAACCTCACGCAAAGTTCGCATAAAGGTTGGCATTTTAACATACTTTAACTCTATTTGGCTACAATGGAGGGCAAATTTTGCAAAAAAGGTTAAAAAATATGAGACTTTTATTTACAGGTGGGAGTGGCTATATCGGCTCTCATACAGCGCGGTGCTTTTTGGCAAACACTGATGCGCATATCACTATCCTTGATAATCTCTCCACAGGATTTAGACAGAACTTTGAGTATTTGCACAAAGTTTATGGCAATCGCGTGGAACTCTTAGAAATGGATTTGGGCGATACTTCTGGGGTGGCAAAGATTTTGGAGGATTCTAGTTTTTTGGGGTGTGTGCATTTTGCCGCTTCGCTTATCGTGGGCGAATCGGTGCAAAAGCCATTGCAATACTACAAAAATAATGTCATAAACACGACAAATTTGATTGATTTGTGTGTGCGCTATGGAGTGAAAAACTTTATCTTTTCATCGACTGCGGCAGTATATGGCGAGCCAGAGCCTAATCTTGTGCCTATCAGTGAGTGCGCACCACTAGCTCCTATAAACCCTTACGGTGCTAGCAAAATGATGAGTGAGCGCGTGCTAGAGGACACTTCCAAAATCGGTAGCATAAACTATGTCGCACTGCGCTACTTCAATGTCGCAGGAGCGTGTAGCGCAAACACCGATGAAAATCTAGCACAAGGACTAGGGCTAGGGCAAAGAAGCAAAAACGCCACTCATCTAATCAAAGTCGCCGTAGAATGTGCGGTGGGCAAAAGAAAATCTATGGAGATATTTGGGCAAGACTATGACACAAAAGACGGCACTTGTGTGAGAGACTATATCCACATAGATGATTTGGCAAGTGCGCATTTGAGTGCGTTTGAGTTTTTGACAGATAGTGGCAAAAGCGAGGTTTTCAATGTGGGCTACAATCGTGGATATAGCGTAAAAGAAGTCATAGAATGTGTCAAAAAAGTAAGCGGGGTTGATTTCGTGGTAAATCCTGCTAAGAGGCGAGAGGGCGACCCATCTATGCTAATCGCAAGTAATCAAAAGCTTTTATCCCACACTTCGTGGAAACCAAAGTATGATGACTTAGAAACTATCGTGCAAAGTGCGTATAAATGGGAGCTAGCACTAAAAAATCAATTTGGCTAAATCTATCGCAAAAGTAGTGTGCCAAACGCATTTGAGTGTAGACTCGTGTGATAAATATGGATATTTTTGTTAAGTATGTTTGGTTTATCAATGCAGCCGATTTGATTTTAGTTGCTAGTGCTTTGAAGCACAACATATCAGCTTGGCAAAATCTCATAAATCAAATCTACTAATAAATCACTTATAAAAGGCAAGTAATGCAAAACAATCATTTATCTATCAAATTTTGTTTTTGGCGACTTTTTGCGATGATTTTGATTGTGCTTGTGCTAGGGCTTGAAAAATCTATCGCAAATCCTGCCAAGCCACAAACCACAACAAGCAAAAAAACAAATCAAAAAGAAGCTCAACCCAAACAAGAAGCAAAATCTACAAAAAAAGATTCTACAAAATCAGCAAAATCTAACACCAAGTCTAGCCAAACTACCCAATCCACTCAAGCAAATGAAGCCACCCAAACAAATACTCCTCAATCAAAAACACAAAAGCAAGCAAAAGCCTCCAAGCAAGCTAAAACACCTAATACCAAGCAATCAGCCAAGCAATCAAAAGAGGATAAACTCATACAAAAAGAGCTAAAAAAGCAAGCAAAGCTAAAAGCCAAGCTAGAAAAAAATGCTCCACCCAAAAACCTACTAAAGCGCAACCTAAAAAAAGCCCTAAATTTTTCGCCATTTTATGTGGGAATCCCAAGTTTTTTGGGACTTGATGAGCTAGAGAATCTCGCACAAATGAAGCCACAAAGACTGCGCTCAAGGCAAGCTAGTCTAGGAGAGGAGCTAGAGGAAGTGTGTGAGGGTAGTGAGGTGGATTTCATCTGCACTAGCAAAAAACAAGTAGAGATTTTATCCCCTCATATCAAGCTATCAAACTTCTCTCAACACTTTAAGCTATTTCCAAATACCTTGCAAGTAGAGCTAAATGCTAGCGTGTCTAGTGGGAGTTTTTTGGATAAACTTTCTTTTCATACGCCCTCGCAAAAAGGCGAGATTGAAAAGATTTTGCCCAAAGATTTTAGAGATATTTTGACGATAAAAAAAGAGGGAGCAACTATCAGCTATGACTATCGGGTGAAGTTTTCTAGTGGGGAGGGCACAGAGCTTTTGCTTGAGTTTGAGGGCAGTGCAAATAATCCGCTCTATGAGCATAAAAGTTTGGCGGAGTTTTTGCTGGATTTTATGCTAAGTGTCGTCCCAAAAAGCGTGGACTACAAGGAGCTATGCCAAAATCTAAGTCGCAAAGAATGCACTCGCACCATAACGCGCAAGAAAGCCCAACTTCATATCACACTTTTTAGTCCCAAAAATCTAAAAGCTACGCTAACTTCGCAAAACTTTAGCGACACTATGTATGCTATCTATGCTATCGATGTCGCAAACAAGGCGCGTGTATCTGATAGAGAAACATACAAAAAAGACATAGAATCCACCATAACAAAAGAAAGTATAAATTTGCGCAAAGATTTAGCAAATCACAAAATGCCGATAAATACTCATAATTTCGCACTAGATTTTCTCTCTGCTTTTGGTGGGTTTTTCCTTGATAGCGAGCGACTAGGGCTTGAGATAAGCGCACGGCCACAGCCAAAAGAGAGACTGCTTTTGAGGGATTTTGTGGAGGATAGTGGGAGATTGAGAGATTTTCTAGGGGATTTGCGCTTTAGTGTGATTCGATAAAATCTAAGTTTTCTTGGTGCGATGATGATTACCACTAAAATTTAGGACTAGCTTGTAAAAATCGCACATACTATTTGTTAATTTTTTACATAATTACTTATTTTATATAAGCTATTTTTTAAGATTGGTGAGATATTATCTTTGTTATATTTGATAAGTTAAGATATAATGATTGTCCTTTTACCTCTATACGCCATAGCGCATATCTTAAACAAAATGTTTTTATTTTTGCTGTAAAATGTCGCTTGTTTTTACAGTGTCTTTTAGGTTTAAAACTTTTTAACGATTCAAATACCCTAAATGTGTAGAGTCAAAAAAAAGTAAATATTGAAAAAACCTTGTTTGAAAGATTATGTTATGTAGTTAAATGTAGCATAAATTTTTAATAAAACAAGATGGATTGAAAGTTGGTAGAAAGCAATCATAGAAATTAAACTAGATTAAGAGGTAGATATGGAGCAAAAACAGTGAAAACTCACACATTCCTTTTCATACTCGGCACACGCCCTGAGGTCATCAAATTAGCACCATTGTTTTTATATTTTAAAAAGCAAAATGATTTTAAGGTGTATTTACTTAATACACAGCAACAAAAGCAATTAAGCAATCAAACTCTAAAATATTTTGATATTAAAACAGATTTTAATTTCTCTGTGATGAGCAAAAATCAAAGCCTATTTGGGCTAAATGCAAAATTGCTTAAGCGATTTTCTGCGTTCTTTGCTAAACATAATTTTGATGGCGTTTTCGTGCAAGGCGATACGATGAGTGCTTATGTAGGGGCGTTAAGTGCATATTATAGTAAGATTCCTATTTTTCATATTGAGGCTGGATTGCGTTCTAAAAATCTTTATGAACCATTTCCCGAAGAAGCAATGAGGCTTATGATTTCTAGAATTGCGACACTGCATTTTTGCCCTACGCAAAGTGATTGTGATAATTTAATAAAAGAAAATATCTCTAAACAAAACATTTTTATTAGTCAAAATACGGTGATTGACGCTATGGATTACATTGATAAAAAAGAAAATTATAAATCACAAAAGCGACTGCAAAGTTTAGGGCTAAATTTATCAAAAGATAAAATTTGTCTTGTTACTATACATAGGAGAGAAAATCATAGTAAAGTAGATGAACTTAGCGAAGCGATTCACACACTTGCTAAAAAACACAAAGATATTATTTTTCTTTTACCCCTGCACCCTAATCCTAATGTGCGATTTGCCATTACAAACGCGTTAAAAAACCAAAGCAATATTATTTTGTGTGAGCCGTTAAACTATGTAGATTTAATCAATGTCTTACGCAAAAGTGTACTAGTGTTAAGCGATAGTGGGGGTTTGCAAGAAGAAGCACCAAGTTTTGGCGTAAAAGTCCTAGTATTACGCAATTTTACCGAAAGAACAGATGGATTGAAGATAGGATTTAGCGAACTTGTAGGTACAGACAAAAAGCACATTATTGCTCGTGGGGATTATTTTTTAAACAATCATTGTGTTATAAATAAGAAAAATCCTTATGGGGATTCCAAAGCAAGCAAGCGAATCCACAAGGCAATCAAAGATTATTTTAAGGTAAGAAAATGAAAACATTAGATTGTATTAAAGACGCCGAAGTGAGCGTGGTTTTAAATCTTTACAAAAGACCTTATGCCTTGCCCTTGCAACTTGAGGCGATAAAAAATCAATCCTTAAAACCAAAAGAGATTTTACTCTATCAGGACGGGGTATTTGAGGGCATAGAGATTCCAAAGGAATGCAAAGAACACTTTGATAGTATTGAGATTTCGCAGGTTAATAAAGGCGTGTGGGAGCGATTTAGATTCGCCAAAAAAGCAAAGTCACCATTCGTATGCGTTTTTGATGACGACATAATTCCTGGCAGGGATTATTTGGCAAATTGTTTTTATCAAATGACTCAACAAGGAGGGGGGGGGGCTTTATGGAGCTATAGGCATTGTGCTACAAAAGCCTGAAAATTACCCAAATAGAGATTTTATAAGGCTTGGCTGGGCGAATCCTAACGAATCGCGCGTAGAAGTGGATTTTGTCGGGCATAGCTGGTTTTTTAAAAAAGAGTGGTTAGATGATTTATTTGCTGGGACGGAGAGTTTGCAGGATTTTAAAATAGCTGGTGAGGATATGGGCTTTTCATTAGCACTGCAAAGAAAAGGGATAAAAACATTTGTGCCACCTCAACCCTATAAAAAGCCACATTTATGGGGCAATAATCCACAACAAGGGGCGTTATTTGTAGATGATGAAGTTGCTTTATTTAACACGGCAGGGGTTAAGTCAAAATACAATGACGCAATGAATGAGACAATAAAATTAGGATTTAAAATTTTGAAAGATAGGGATTTAGTAGCTTATAAAAATACTTTGAGTGTTTATAATAAATCTTATATTAAAAAAAGAGGCTTCTTAAAATATTTAGAAAAAGTTATTAGACATAGGGTGAAAAGGGCTTTGGGCGTCAACAAATATCAATAAATTGCAAAAAAATAGAATAGAATATTGTATAATCGTATTGTTTTATTTAAGTTTTAATAACACAAGTAAGGAGTGATGTATGTGGTTTTTTAAAAAAGAAAAAGTTGGGCGAAAGCGAATATGCTATCTTTTTGGTATAAAGGTGCTGTCTTATAGTCGTGGAGGGGGGGAATGGAAGCTATTGATTCTATGGAAGCAAGACTAAAAGTAGTCGAGTTTAATACCCTTTTTACTAAGGAATTGCTTGTTAATATAAATAAAGATAATTTGAATTCATATTTTGATACTATTTACAAAACAGGTGCTTGGGTAAATGGTTCGGGCGATGGTAGTGATGAAAATCTATGCGCGGGTTATGTGGCATTTTTGCAAGACTTTTTTAAACGCCACAATATAAAAAGTATCGTAGATTGCGGTTGCGGGGATTGGCAATTCTCTAAAAATATTGATTTTAGCGGGATTGATTATAAAGGCTTTGATGTGGCGAATTTTGTGATTGAGCGCAATAATGCCACTTACAAAAAGGATAATGTGAATTTTTCCCTATATAACGGCGATTTTAGCCTATTGCCGAGTGCGGATTTGCTACTTTGCAAAGATGTTTTGCAACATTTGCCTAACGCCGAAATACAGGAATTTATCGCCAATCTATATAAATTTAAATTCGCGTTAATCACAAATGATATTGGTAAGAGTGTTAATGCTGATATTGTTATGGGGTGTTGTAGTATTGATTTGAGACAAGAGCCTTTTAATTTACATTGTTCGTTGGTTTTTACTATTGCAAGAATGCCAAAAGCACCTGATATTGCAGTGATGCTATGGATAAATCAATAGCCTTAAAGTGATAGAGCTGAATGATGCCTATGGCAATACAAGCAGCATCTTTATTGCGAAAGCGTTCTTTAAAAGCAGTATTTATATTTGGATAAATCAGTTAAGACTCACATTCATTGCGGTATTAAAAGTGTTCAGTAGACTTTTAATAAAAGATTTTGTATAATCCGCGAAATTTTTGTGGAATAAGGTAAAAAGCTATGAGTAAATGTAAAGTTCATTTTTTAAATGTTCTTAATGGAAATTGCACTGTTGTAGAACACGAAACAGGAAGAGTGGGTGTTATAGATATTTGCAATGGTAATGCAAACAATGTAAAACTAGCTCTAGAGTCTAATTTTAACAGACAAAACAATCCTACAAATCCCATAGATTATTTGTCAAGTATATGTAATGGGAAGCCTATTTTTAGATTTATCCTTACCCATCCAGATATGGATCATATGGATGGAATTCAAAAATTATTTGCAACTTTCGAGATATGGAATTTTTGGGATACAAATCACCAAAAAAAATTAAGTGGAGCAGATTGGGCTCAATACAGAACAGAGGATTGGAAATTTTATGAAAGTATTAGGCAAAGCGAAAGTAATCCTAAAACAATTCATCTATATATGAATTGTAGCGGCGAACATTACACAAATTATGGTTTTGAAATTATTTCGCCAAGTAAAGAATTAGTCAATGAATTACAAAAATTAAAGAACCCTGATTGGAATGAAATTTCTTATGTAATATTGCATAAAGTTTTTAATAGAAAAATTTTGTATTGTGGGGATAGTGGCAACAAAGCTTGGCAAAACATAATGGATGATTCAAGTTTATTAAGCAAAATTAAAGATATAGATATTTTGTTAGCCCCGCACCACGGCAGAAAAACAGGTGGGGATGATTTAAATCAATATCTTGATAAACTTAACCCAAAACTTGCGATATTGGGGAATACAGAAAATTCACAGCATAAAAATTATTCAGCTTTCTACAATAGAAATATTCCAATTTTAACAAATAACGAAGCTGGAGATATTGTGATTACTATTAAAAAGAATAGTGAAATTTGTATAAGCATAACACAAAATGATTGGCACAATTTGCTTAAAACAAAGAATGAAAATTGGGAAAATATGTTGAATAGAAATAATATTTATCTAAATGGAAAATCTTATGAATGACTTAAGACAGCTTTTTGGCTCATATAATATTTGTGCGAGATTTGCACCGGGATTTTTATTTGTCTTGGCTATATATTTTTTGCTTGGATATGATATTAAAAACTTAGAAAGTAATAGTGTTATTCTCATTGTTTTATTATGTATTATGTCTAGCGTATGCGGTTTTGCGTCTGCTGCTATTATGAAAATTATAGAACAAAAACTATGGAATATTTATAGCAATCCAATCATCTTATATCTTAAGAAAAAAAATAAAAGAGACATTTATGAAGATTTGCTTAGTAGGCACAACAACGATAACAATATAATAATCCATATTTTAAAAGTTACACGAAACGATAATAGACTCTTTTGGAAAAATGTTTCTTATGGATTTTTTAGAAATTCTATCCTCTTATCCTTGGTATGTTTATATTTTTCATACCCTACAGAGTATTGTTATTATAATATAGGAGTTTGTGTAGCTACTTTAATAATGACATTTATTTGTTCATTTTATTATGCCAGAGAAGCCGTTAAGGGACTCCGTGAAATTACATATCATAGAAAAAATAAATATTTTGAAAATAAAATACGGAGGTTGCATAAAAAGATATTTCCAAAATATAAGGGGATTTATCAGGGAAAAGAAGTAGTGCTTATTGCGACAGGTCCAACGCTAAGTCAATTCAATCCTTTAGATAATGCTATTTATGTAGGTGTAAATAAGGCATTTAAATATAGTAAAGTTAAATTTGATTATATTTTTTTGCAGGATTTTAGTGGGGCAACTAAAAATTATATTGAAGATTTTTGCAATTATGATGCCAAAAAGTTTATTGGTTTCATATTTGGTATCTACGAAGAGTGGGCAACAAAATCGCTTATCCCAAAAAAGTATGCTTATTATGATGGTGTTGAGCCATTTTTTGTAGCACACCCCGAAGTTAAAGAGACTTTTACCTGCGATATTTCTACTCAACCATTTGGCGATGCTTATTCAATAGTCTTTCCTGCAATGCAGTTTATTTTATGGACAAATCCTAAAAAAATATACTTAGTTGGTTGTGATTGTAATGTTGGAGGATATTATGATTCTTTGGACAAGAATACCTTGATGGTTAATGAAGTTATTTGTGGCTGGAAAAAGATGAAAGAGTTTTGTAAAACATTTTATCCAGATGTCGAAGTTGTTTCTATCAATCCTATTGGGTTGAAAGGGATTTTTAAGGATGAATACCAAAAAAAGGATAGCAAAAATGAAAATTCTGCGAAAAATTTTTAGCATTACCATAAGCTATGATTTCAGGTATATAGTTGTTACTATATTGTGGGTTAGAATAAAAATTAGAGGCATATTGCGGGGGGGG
>NZ_NXLN01000036.1:0-19001 GCF_003364135.1 Helicobacter sp. MIT 01-3238 | reverse complement strand
GGAACGAGAAAAAGCCCCTCCCCTTGCGGGAGGGGTTGGGGAGGGGTATGGAGCAACCCAAAATGGCGTAGATTGCCACGCTGATAAATCAGCTCGCAATGACAGCACAAAAAGCCAACAATGCCAAGTGTGCCAAGCCAAGCAAATCCTGCTAAATATGCTACGCACACTGCGTTCTAGCCCCTATAAGCAAAGCCATATCTCAAACCTCAAAATCCATAGATTTCCCCTGCTAGAGGTGTTTGCCATAATGTTTTTGGACGAGGTGGAGCGACTAATCAAGCGCGGGATAAAGAGTGATTATGTCGTGCGCGAGGAAAACCGCACATTTCTCAAAGGCAAGCTACTCTTTGGCGAAAATCTTAAGCGCAATTTCGCGCACAAAGAGCGGTTTTTCACTGCAAGCGATGAGTTTATCGCTGACATCGCGCCAAATCGACTGCTTGTAAGCACGATTTTGTTTTTATCCGCGCAGGGCTTTAGTCCCCGCACGAGTGGGCGCATAAGCCAAGCGCGATTTATCTTTGCAGATATACCACCGAGCAAAAGTATCGACAAAGACTTCGCGCTGTGCCCTAACTCACGGCACTACAAGGACTATGAGCTGCTTTTGGCGTGGTGTGAGATTTTTTTACGGCGCAAAAGTTTTATGCCCTATCAAGGCGGGGATAAAGCCTTTGCGCTACTATTTGATATGAATAAGCTGTTTGAGAGCTTTGTGGCGTGGCATTTAAAAAGGGTGTGTGGTGGAAAATATGTGATAAGCGCGCAAGAATCGCGCAAATATTTGCTAGAAGTGGGCGGGGCGAGGAAATTCCAAATCAAGCCTGATATAGTGTGTAGAGAGGGCAATAGTAGGGATAATGTGGTGTTTATCGCGGATACGAAATGGAAGATTCTCGAATCTAGTGAATCGAATAATTATGGAATCGCACAAGGCGATTTATATCAAATGTTTGCGTATCTGGCGAAGTATGAGTGCGAAAATGGATTTTTGATTTACCCGCAGATTGGGGAAATTAAGGCTAGGGAAAATGAGGACACAAAAACACCGCAAGATTTTACACGCAAACATTTCACATACAAGGCAAAATCAAATCTGCCAAGTCAAAATCCGCACAAGCTAAAAATCTACTTTTTTAATCTCCACAATCCAAGCGAAGTAGCAAATGAAATTCTTGCGCAAATCAATGCTAAAACTTATGACTTATAATAAATCTAGTAGTGCTATAATTTGTCTAAAACCACTAAATAAAGGATAGCTATGAAAAGAGTAAATGCCTATATTGACGGGTATAATTTATATCACGCGGAAGTGAAACTAGAAGACAATAGGCTAAAGTGGGTAAACTTGCGTGCTTTGTGTCAGCACTTTTGTGATGATGGGGACATTTTGGATAAGGTGTATTATTTTACTTCTTATGCTAAGCATATAAAATATAGAAAAACACCCGAGCATATAATAAGACATAAAACTTATATTTATGATTTTTTAAAAGATTTTGGTGTGGAAGCTACTTTTGGATTTTTTAATACATTTGAGGGAAAAACGACAGAAAAACAAACGGATGTAAATTTGGCATTGCAGCTCTTTGAAGATGCAATTAACGATAAATATGACAAGGCGATTTTGCTAAGTGGAGATACGGACTTTATCCCTGCGATAGAGAGGGTCAATAAATTGGGCAAAGAGATTTTGCTACTTTTGCCACCCAAGCCATCCGAGCCACCCAAGCATAGTTGTTCTCCAAAATTTGACAAAGTCATAACAAATAAAGAATCTATCAAAAAAGATGATTTGGCTTCTCATCTATTGCCAGCAAAGAGTAAAAATAACAAAATGATGCCAAAGCAATATCTAAGTAGTATCCAAGCAAAAGAACAACCAGAGGAACTGACAAAAAACCTAAAATACAGTAGTTGGATTCCAAAAGAATTTCCACGATGTGAAAAATGTAAAGATTATTTGGACTATGAGCGGTATGAAAAAGTGAAGCCTAAGGATTAGAGTTTTTAAGTCTAAAAAGAGTCTTATGCCTAATGCTATGATTCACTCAAAAATTCACTTAAAAAGGATAGCGTGATGACTTATCCGCTTGAGCCATTTGAGAGCGTGAAACAAAACTATCTTTTTTGGCTACAAAAGTTTTTTATCCACAAAATGACTACGCTTTCAAATCGCCATATCCACGACAAAGAAGCATTTACCAAAAGCCTAGATTCTATCAAATCAGCGCAAAATCTAGGCGAGTTTGAGCGGGCGATAAAAAGTGCTAGGAATTGTGGAATGATAGGGCTAAACACCTATGCAAATCCGCTTTTTAAGCTGGGCGAATATCTAGCTAGTGCGGATTCTATTAGCTCGTTGCGTGAGATTGATGAGGTGTTTTTGAGTGAGTTTATCACTATTTCTACTGCAAGGCTTAGCAACGCCACCAAGCGCAATTTTCGCATAGTGCTGATAGGGTTTTTTGGATTTGTAGATAAGCACAATGAGGACGAAAATGGCAAATCTCATATCCTAAATATCGAGCTAAAAAGCCTCTCTGGCACGCGTGGCAAAAGCGGGCAAAAGCTACCGACTTTTCTAAAAGAGGAGGAGCTAGAGAAGTTTCTAAAGGCGATAGATGAAGCACCTATAAGCGCGGTAAGTGAGGGGGTGCAAGCTAGAGATAGGCTCATCGTAAAACTCATCGTCTATACAGGTATCCGTGTGAGTGAGGCGATAAACTTGGAGGTAAATAAGGTTTTGCCCGATGGCGAGATATATCTGCTAAACATTCAAGGCAAGGGCGACAAACAGCGCGTAGTGATGATAAAAAAAGCGCATATAGATAGCTTACTAAAAGAGTGGCTAGGCTACCGCGCTATCATAGAAAGCCAAAAGGCAACAAAAAAAGAAAAGATACAAGGGAATCTGCTTTTTTGCAACCAAAAAGGCAAGCCACTAAGTCAGCCATATATCTATGGTATCGTGCGAAATATGCTACTATATATAGGCATACGCAAAGAAAAAATGGGAGCGCACTTGCTAAGGCACTCATTTGCCACACTGCTATATCAAAAGCACAAAGATTTAGTCCTAGTCCAAGAAGCACTAGGACACGCAGACTTAAACACTAGCAGAATCTATACGCACTTTGATAAAGATAGGCTAAGAAAAGCAGCAAGCCTAATGGATAATCTTACGAAGTAAGCGCGGTTTGTGGCGAGGGTGTTTTATGTAGTAGTTTTTGTAAGTATGTTTTTTATGTGGGAGATTTATAGGTTTTTTGTGATAGTTATTGATAGCTATTTTGTGGCGGGTGTTTGTGAGGCTTTGGATTATGTTGTGGAGATTCTAGGAGGCTAAAGCATAAATCTAGCGAGTAAAAAATCTAAAAAACCTTGTAAGTGCTTGTGTGTACTTCACACACAAGCATAAAATCTAGCAAGCAAGTCCTAAATAAGCTTACCTAAACGAGCTTTCTACGACTTTTTTGTGGTCGATGATATATGGGATAAGTGCCATATGTCTAGCGCGTTTGATAGCGACTTCTACGCGCTCTTGCCATTTTTTGCTATTGCCTGTTAGTCGTCTTGGCATTATTTTGTAGCGTTCACTTAGTGTGTGCTTTAGCAAATCAATGTCTTTGTAGTCTACAAATTCAATTTTTGCTTCTGTGTATCGGCAGTATCTTCTTGAGTATCGTTTTCTTTCCATTGTGTTCTCCTTATTTTAGAATTGTATTTTAGAACGGTATATCATCATCATCAATGTCGATGCTTGGGATATTGTCCTGCTGGGGTTTGGGCTGTGGATTTTGGTAGTTTTTGTTTGATTGGTTGTAGTTGCTACCACCATAGTTTGCGTTATTTCCACCACTTGGGTTACTACCATAGGCGTTTGCGCCGTAGCTATCGCCACCATAGTTGTTTGCGTAGTTTGACTCCCTGCCATAGCCCTCATCATAGCTATCGCCACCATATCCACCGTTTGCGTTTTTGCTATCTAGCATTTTCATAGTTTCTGCGACAATAGAGTGCTTTGACCGTTTTTGTCCATTTTGGTCACTCCAAGTCTCATAGACCAATCTCCCCTCAATCAAAACCTTGCTACCTTTGCGTAGGTATTGACTTGCTACTTCTGCAGTGCGTCCAAATAGCTTCACATCTACAAAGCAAGTTTCATCAGCCTTTGTCCCATCTTGCTTTGTGTATGCTCTGTTGCTCGCTACACCTAGCGTGGCTAGCGCAGTAGAGGAGGGCAAATGTCGTAGCTCAACATCTCTAGTTAGATTGCCTACAATGATAATCTTGTTAAACATTTTGGCTTCCTTAGGGCTTCCTCACAAAACTAGCTTTCAGCAGAATCACTAGAGGATTCTTTGGATTCTCCCACAGATTCAGTAGCAGAATCTGTCGCAGAATCTAGCGTGCTAGATTTTTGTGCTAGGCTTTCTCCACCTCTGTCTTCGCTTCTATCTCTAGATTTTGGTGCTCCAAGTTTGATAGGCTCTACTTTTTTGTCCGCCCTATCTACGAGGGTTTGCCACGCTTTTTGCTCTTTTTTGCTCTCATACTTGATGACTATGAAGCGCAAAATGTCTTCATTTATGCGATATAGTCGCTCTAGCTCCAAAATAGATTTTGGCTCTGCTGTGAAATAAATCACAAAGTAGTATCCGCGTTTGTGCTTTTTGATTTCATAAGCGAGGTTACGCATTCCCATATCTAGGCAGGTTTGTATGCTACCACCATTTTTGGTAATCGCGTCTTTGTAGAAGTCGATTCTTTGCTTGATTTCTTCCTCGACAAGAGTAGGCTTTACGATAAACATCGTTTCGTAGTGTTTCATTGAAGTCTCCTTTTGGTTTTCGCCCTATGCTTTTTAAGTCCTAAAACCTCTAAAAATCCGCAAAAATCCAAGAAAATCATTAGACAAATCTAAAAAAATCTAGGGATTTTGCAGAATCTAAGCGCAATAGAGCAAGGAAAATAAAGTGCAAATTCTAGCGAATAAAATCTTGAATTTTGATTAAACTTTGCAAAGAAATGCTTTTTTTGCCCTGCATAAGTTCATTTCGCCATTTTCCAAGTAGCTTAAAAATCTCCAAATACCCCTCTTCAGAGCGCACTTGCAAGCATCTTCTCTTGTATTCATCGCTGATGAGATTTGGTGGGGCATATCCTAAAATCTCTTTTGGCTCAATCCTGCCATTTGCCCTAGCATACGCAAAAAATAAAAATAATTTATTAAAATACTCCTCCATATCACGCATTAGACCCATTTCATCAAGCCCACTCTCTAGCATTTTTTCTAGCACCAAAAAAGGCGACTTTTTGCTAAAAATGCGCTCTAGTAGCTCCTCTATCCCCACGCTTCCTAGTCCATAGCACAAAAAAGCAATATCCTCTCTTTTTACTTCGCCCTGTATTATGCTAAATTTGCTTAGCTCTGCGCAGGCTAGGGCAATGTCATTGTTTTGCATTTCAAGGAGGGTTTGTAAGTTTTGATTGTTTATAAAAACCCCAAGCGAGTTTGCCCTCTCACGCAAAAAATCTATACTTTCACGCGCATTTGGGGTAAAAAACCGCACATCTACCACGCCACTTAAGCCATTTGATTCTGTGTGTAGGCTTGTGGCAAACGCTTTGAAATCCCGCGCGTATTGTGCGCTAGGCTTATTTTCGGCTTGATAAAACTCAATAATAATCGCGCTATTTTCATTGCTTTTTAGTGCGCCCATTATTGCTTTTAGATGTTTAGAATCTAGCTTTTTATCAAGCTTTAGCACCACCACTTGAGCATCGCCAAAAAGACTGCTTTGGGTTAAAATATTCATCACAGAATCCAAACTATAATCCGCATAATAAAACACCTCTGGGATAACATTTAGCGCGTTTGTGATTTTTTTGGAATACACCTGTATCAAAAAATCACTCTCTCCATACAGCAGGGCAGCTTTTGGTGTGCGAGAAGCTAGATATGTATCAAAGTCTTTTTTATACATTTTTAAGCAAAGCCTTTATTTAGATTTTGGGTGTTTTTGTGTTTTGTATGCTCGCTTTGGTGGCGTTAGACGCATTAGCCGTGCCAAGCGATAAAATCTAGCAATAGCGATAGATTCTTTTGCCCCTATTTTGTAGTAAATATGCGCTAAATATTCTTTGGCAAAATCTAGTGAGATTCCCATTTGCCTAGCTCGCTCTAGTAGCCAAAAATGCGGAATCTTTACGCGTTTGGGATTAAATTTTGCGTTAAATCTGTTTGAAATTTGCTCATAAAATGTTGCGTATTTTTTCACACAGCAAAGCCTCCCAAAAACAAAAGGCAATCCCTGCTTGCTAAACCACGCTTCGCCCATATCTGTATATCCTTGCTCGCTTGTATATCCCTGCTTATAGTGCGAAATCTTTTTGTGAGAGTCTTTATAGTTTGCTTTAGATTTTGCCTTAGAAAAATCGCTCTGTGTTTTTTTGTTTTGGTATAGCCACAAAAGTGCTTTATCCCCGATAATCACTTCGCCTTTTAGCCCTAGTGCTTTGCTTAGGGTGTTTGAGGTGTCTGATTGGTAGTCGTTTTTGGGAGTGGAGTGCTTCACTAGCACACTCCATACCGCGCCTTTAGCGATGATTCCGCTTTTTGTGGCGTATTTGCCACATTGCTTATTATGAGAGCTAACCCCCGCAATAGAGGAGATAAACCCCGCATCAATGCGATTAAACAAAAAAGATTGGTTTAGCTTGGCAGGATAGGAGCTATGGGCAAAAAGGCTTTGCTTGAAGCGAGATGGGGTAGGGTAGGACTTGATAAACATATCAAAAGGCAGTAGATTGAGGTAGCAAATCTTGCCAAATCGCATTTTGATTTTCCTTAAGAAATGTGAATGTGGGATATTTAGATTTTTGTGCTTTTTGCAAAAAGCCACATTATAGCATTGAAATATATCTAAAAACAAAATCTATTTATTTGATTTTTTAGATTTGCCAAAATCTAGTGTAAATCCACCTATTCCCTATCATTCTGCCTTTATGCCATTTAGGAAAATCTCTAAAGAATTTTTGGCATAGACATTTGATAGATTTTCAAATCCCTGTGGCAAGACTTTTGTAGTCTGGACAAAAAAGTAAAAATTCACAATCCCAAGCAGTGCAATCGCACTAGAAGCGATGTCTATATCAGCCCTAAAAACACCCTGTTTTATGCCCTCTTGCAACGCCTCAAAGAAAAAACCACGCATTTTTGCCTGCCACTTTGCAATATCATCAAACATAAATGGCTTTGAGTTAATCACATTTTCGATAAAAAGTCGCCCTATGTAGGGCTTTTTTTGGTGTAGTTCGCTCATTTTGGTAGCGTAGTGGGCGATTCTCTCTAGTGGTGCAGTGGGTGAAGAGTCCAAAATCGCCTCCACAAAGCCAAAGCAGTGATAAAAACTCGCCCTATAAAGCCCTTCTTTGCTACCGAAATGATAGGAAATCGCGCTTAAATTTGCATTTGATTTTTGCGCGATTTGGCGCGTGGAGGTGGCATCATAGCCTTGAAGCGCAAAAAGCTCTAGCGCAGTATCTAAAATCGCTTCTTTGGTGGATTTATCTGCAGATTTGCTCTCATCTTTCATTTTTCGCCCCTTTTTATAGATTCGCCATTTTACAAATCGCATTATAGCATAATGCCTAACTTTGCTTTTTGTAGCTTACAATCGCCCAAAGGTTAAAGACAAGTGCAAAACCAACAAGTGCGCACAAATCCCACCACAAAAATGGCGAATCAAGCAAATTATCGCCTTTCAAAAATATCGCCCTTAGCGATTCGATGAAATAGCGCAAAGGATTTGCCAAAGTCAGCATTTGCGCCCAAAGTGGCATTGACTTTATGGAGGTAAAAAGCCCACTTAACAAAATCAAAATCAGTATGAAAAAATAGCTTACAAACATTGCTTGTTGCATTGTGTTTGAGTAGTTTGAGATGACTAGCCCAAGCCCTGTAACTACGAGGATATACACAAGCGCAAAGACAAAAATGCTACCATATCCGCCCCGTGAGGCAAAGCCATAGACGACAAAAGCGAGTAAAAAGCACACGCTTATCACCACGATTCCCATAATCCAATAAGGAATGACTTTTGAGATGATAAAAAGCGACTTTGGCAAGGGGCTTACATTGATTTGCTCAATATTGCCACTTTGCTTCTCCCCGATAATGTTAAACGCAGGGAGAAACCCGCACAAAAGCGTTAGCACCATAACGGTGAGTGCTGGAATCATATAAAGTTTGTAGTCTAGGTGTGGATTGTAAGCATAAAGGCTTAAAATTTCGAGGTTGCCTAGATTTGCAGTGTTTGAGAGATTCACATTTGTTGTATTTGTCGCGCTTGTCGTGCCAAAACCTTGCCAATTTAAAATCTTCGCATTTTTCTCCGCGCTAAATTCTGTGATGATATTGCTTAGATACCCCGCTCCTAGCGTGCCTTTGGTAGAGTTTATCGCATTTGCATATAGCGCGATAGACGCGCTTTGTGAGAGCATATTTGCTTCAAAGTCATTTGGGATTTCCACTATTATGTCGCATTTAGCGAGGTAAATGCACTCTTTGGCACTCTCAAATGAAAGCGCGTTTTGCACCACCTTAAAGTAATCCCCCGCTTCTATCTTTGCTATGAGTTCATTTGAAAGGGTTGATTTATCAAAATCTACTATTGAGAGATTGATATTTTTTATCTCCATATTTGCTACCCAAGGGATTACCAAAATCGCTACTATGGGGAATCCCACAAGCATTCTAGGCAAAAAGCTATTGCGAAAAAACTGCTTAAATTCTTTTTGCACTAAAAATCCTAAATCACTCTTTGCCCTACTAAGCGCGTCCAAAAACGCCACAAATATCGCTCTCATAATCGCACCTTGTAAGTTTTAAGGCTAATGCCTAAAACGATTGCTAGCATAGCGCATAAAATTACGCCCTCTTTTAGAATGTAGCTAAGCCCTAAGCCCTCAATCATTATTTTTTTCACACCCACTATGAACCACTTTGCAGGGATAATGTCGCTAAAATATTGCAAGATTTTTGGCATTGATTCCACAGGGAAAATCATACCGCTAAACATCATCACAGGCGTCATAAACAGCATAGCGCACACAAGCATTGCGACAACTTGAGTTTTTGCGAGGTTTGATACCATTAGTCCTATGCAAAGAGCTAAGAAAAGATAGAGCAAACAAAAAGCCATAAGTAGCGTTAGTGAGCCCATAATCGCCAAATCTAGCACAAATACGCACACAACAAGCACCAAAACCAAAATCCCAAATGAGAGTAAAAAATAAGGAATGAGCTTTGAGATAATCACAAGATAGGGCTTTAGTGGCGAAATGAGTAGCACTTCCATACTGCCTTGCTCTTTTTCACGCACGATAGAAATGCTAGTCATCATCGCACAAATAAGCATTAGCACAAGCCCTAATAGCCCGGGCACAAAGTTTGGAGCGGATTTGCCCTGCGGGTTAAAAAGCATTGTGCTAGATATGCTTAGATTTTGCCCTGAATCTAGATTCGGGATTTGTGCTATATCGTTTGCAAACGCGCTTTGGATAATGTTGCTTACAAAAATATTGATTGTGCTTGCGCGATTTGCATCACTTGCATCAAGGATAAGCTGCACTTGCGCGGGGCGCACACCACCATAGAGATTTACGCTAAAATCTGGCGGAAAAACAAGCAAAAAATCAATATCCCCGCTTACAAACGCGCGTGAGAAATCACTGCCAAAATCTTGTGCTATAAGGTTTTGGTGCAAGATGAAATGCGGATTTTGGCTTAAGTGAGAGATGATTTTTTGTGTGTTTGTGTCATTTGCAAAATCAAGTAGTGCAAAGCGCACATTGCGCACCTCGCTACTTAGAGCAAAGCCAAATAGCAAAATCTGCACCAAAGGCATAAGCACAAGAATCATAACCGTGCGAATATCACGGAAAATATGCAAAAACTCTTTTTTGATAAATGCCTTTGAAGCGAGAATGTTTGGGCGATTTAGGAAATTTTGCGTTTGATTTGCAATGCGATTTTTTAGATTCCTCATTTACTCGCCCCTTTTGGCAGTTTTTGCGAGGTGGAAAAACACCGCATTCATATCCTTAACGCGAAATTCTTTTTTGAGATTATTTGGCGTATCAAGTGCGCAAATCTTGCCATCTACCATAATGCTAACCCTATCGCAATACTCCGCTTCGTCCATATAATGCGTGGTTACAAAGATACAAGTCCCACTTTGTGCGACTTCGTATATGCGCTCCCAAAACTGCCGCCGTGTAAGCGGGTCTACGCCACCTGTTGGCTCATCCAAAAATATGACTTTTGGGCTATGAAAGTTTGCCACGCAAAAGGCGAGCTTTTGCTTCCACCCAAGCGGAAGTTCGCTCACCATCATATCGCGCTTATCGCTAAAATCTAATCTTGCTAAGTCCTCTTTCATCTTTGCTTCAATCTCGCCCTTACTCATTCCGTAGATTCGCCCAAAAAAGTAGATATTTTCCCAAACTTTGAGGTTTTCATAGAGTGCAAATTTTTGACTCATATAGCCAATAGAGCGTTTGATTTGCTCACTTTGTGTGGCTATGTCAAACCCCGCCACGCTTCCACTGCCAAGACTAGGCAAACTTAGTCCGCAAAGAATCTTCATAGCCGTAGTTTTCCCCGCGCCATTTGCACCCAAAAATCCAAAAATCTCGCCACCAAAAACTTCAAAGCTAATATCATCAACCGCGTTAAAATCCCCAAAAGTTTTGGTAAGATTTTGCACTTTTATGATGGGGCTAGATTTTTGCATTCACAAACTCCATAAAGCAATCCTCGATATTTGGGCTAATGCGCGTAATCTCTAAATCATCATAGCCTAATTTTTGCCGTAAAAATGCTTGCAAATACGCGCTAGATTTTTCACTAGATTTTGTGCCAAAATCCGAGTTAGATTCCAAACCAAAATCCGCGTTAGGATTTAGCCTTAAATGCAAACTCTCTCCAAACAAAAACGCGCTTTTGACTTGGGGTAGATTTCGCAAATTTGCTAAAAGCGCAAAGGGCAGATTTTTTAGCGCGAATAATTCCCCGCTAAAATCACGCACAATCTCACTTGGCGAGCCTATGCGGAAAATCTCGCCACCTGCCATTAACGCCACTCTATCGCAAAGCTGTGCTTCGTCCATATAGGGCGTGGATACGATAATAGACATTTGGCTTTTTAAAGTTCGCAAAATCTCCCAAAACTCCGCACGACTAAGCGCATCTACGCCCGTGCTAGGCTCATCAAGCAGCAAGATTTTGGGCTTATGGATTAGCGCACAACAAAGGGCGAGTTTTTGCTTCATTCCACCAGAGAGCGCACCTGCACGGCGGGTTTTAAAGGGCTTTAATGCACGATAGATGGGCTCAATAAGTGCGTAGTTTGTCTCTAACTCTACATTAAAAATATTGGCAAAAAAGTGCAAGTTTTCCTCCACACTCAAATCGCTATAAAGGCTAAACACCGCAGGCATATAGCCCAAATGTGCGCGAATAAGCGCGAAATCACGCACAAAATCCCTCCCTAAAATTTCGCACTCCCCTTTGTCGGCTAATAAAAGCGTGGCTAGGATTCTAATAAGCGTGGTTTTTCCCGCGCCATCTGCGCCGATAAGCCCAAAGATTTCATTGCACTTCACTTCAAATGTGGCGTTTTTTAGCGCGTGGATTGCATTAGATTTTTCGCCGTAAGATTTGCTTAAATCTTTCGCTTGCAAAATCACTTCGCTACTTTTGCTATTCATTTTTGTGCCTTTAATTTTCTTTATATTTAGACTAGATTCACGAATCACGAATCTAGAATCTATTTCAATTTTACTTGCCCATAAGAGCCGATTTTGATGAGTTTTTCGCCATTTGCGTTTTTGTTTTGCACTTCGATTTTGACAGCATATACGACATTTTCGCGCTCATCTTTTGTCATAATCGTTTTTGGGGTAAATTCTGCCTTTGGCGAAATCCATATAATTTTGCCCTCATACTCGCTAAATCCCTTGCCAAAATCCACAAACACAGCCACCTTTTGCCCCAAAGCGATTTTGCTCATATCTGCGTTTGTGAAGTAAGCCTTTAGTCTCAGTGAATCAATATTTGCGATTTTATAAAGGGGCTTATTTGGCAGGGCGAGCTCGCCTAGCTTGGCGTATTTTTCTAGCACCACGCCACTTATGGGAGCTTTTATGTCGCTTTTTGCAAGGCTATCACGCACAATCTCTAGCTCTTTTTGCAAAATCTGCTCTTGCAAATGTGCATCATCATAGCTCTTTTTTGTCCCCGCATTTGCCTGATATAGTCGCTCTAAGCGCGTGGATTCGCTTTTGGCGTTTTGGAGCTGTAAGGCGAGTTTTGCCTCATTTAGCTGCATTTGGGTAGAATCGATGCGCACACTGCTTTGCCCAAGTGCAAGTTCGCTTCCCTCTATTGCGCTAAATTCGATGATTTTTCCGCTTAGCTCCGCGCTTACTAGCACTTCATCAGCTTCAAAAATCCCCATCGCATCAAAGTCGTTGTTGTTTCCACACGCACTAAAAAGCACACTTACTATACATATCGCAAATGCTTTTTTTAGAATGTTCATTGTCGCTCCTTTGTCATTTATTGATTTTGTTGATTTTGCCAAAGATTTAGGCTTTGATAAATCTCATAGATTTGTTTTAATAGCTCGATTTCATCGTAATTATTTTGGAGTTTGAGCGTGTTTAGCGCGTTTATTTCGCTTAAAAAATCATTCACACTTAGCACGCCGTTTTGTAGCTTTGCTTGTGCGGATTTGGTGAGATTTTCTTGCAGGGCGATGATTTGCGCGTCTTTATGGATTTTATCTTGCAAATTGTTTGCGCGTTTGATTTGGCTTTTTAGCGAAATTCTCATATTTAGCAAAAATTCCTCTTTTTTGGCGTCATTTTGCAAAATCTGCATTCTGCGCAATTCGCTTTGCTGATGAAGCGAATAAAGATTGCCAAAGTCCCAATTTAGCCTTATCCCAGCGATATAGTAGCTATTAAATCCGCTTTTTAGGATATTTAGCGCGGGGTTGCCATATCCTGCTTGGAAAAACGCATCAATATAGGGCAAAAACCGCGCAGTTTCGGCATTTTTGCTTATTGTGATTTCATTTGTTTTTAGCGTGAAAACGCGCATTTCAGGGCGCGATTCAAAACTTGCACTTTCTACTTCAAGTGATTGTAAGTAGTCAAGCGATTGGCGCGGTGTTTGTAGCTCTATGTCTTGCTCTAATCCCACTAGCTCTTTTAGTGTGCTTAGGGCTATTTCGCGCTCATTTGTGAGATTTGCTAAGGTGTTTTGGGTTTGCAAAATCTCAATCTTTAGCTTATCAATATCGCTTTTATTTGCCACGCCATTGGCATATCTAGCTTGTAAGGTGGCTAGATTTTTGCCTAGCTCTTTTGCGTGAATCTCACTTTGATTGATTTGTCGTTCTAGCAAAAGTGCCGCAAAATAGGCGTTTATCACGCTAGTTTGCACGGCGTAAAGCGCGGATTCTAGCTCGGCTTGTTGTGTGCTGTATTTTGCCTTTGTGAGTGAGCGATTTGCCCACAGATTTCCCGCGTCAAAGAGTGGTTGAGAGATTTCTATATTTGCGTTGTATTGGTCTTTGCTTAGGGGTTTGTAGTTGAGATTCCCACCAGAAAGGTTATTTAGCGTTTGGCTAGAAAATGGCAGAGTGGTTACATCGCTTTGATAAGTGGCTTTTGCGCCTAGCTTTAGTCGCGGGATATAGCTCATATTGAGCTTTACGAGCTCTAAGTCCTGCGCTTTTTGGAGCAAATCTTTATTTTTATGCAGTGGATAATGCTCCCTTGCTTTTATAAGCGCGGATTCAAGTGTGAGTGGCTCGGCATTTAGGTGCAAAGCCACAAGCGCAAGGATTAGGATTTGTCTCATTGTCGCTCCGTGTTTGGTAATGTTTGTGCTGAAATACTAGCAAAGAAATCTAAAAAAGTCAAACGATTGTTTGAAAATGTAAAAGTTAGAAATATTTAAAAATCCTAGAATTTATAGCTTTTGTGGTTGTATTTTTGCTTGATTTTCCGTTATTTTTTCACATATTGCTAATCTTTGCATAAGAAAATCTAAGTAAATATACTAAGTAAAGTTTATAGTAATACACTCATATTTTGATATTTTTAGCAATCTTTTTGCTTAAATGCTAATTTTATTTACTTTTTTTGGCTAATATTCTCATCGCTAAAGATAAATCACTTTAGTCTTTAGCTTTTATAGCTTTTGCAAGTTTTTGAAACTTTCAGCTTTTTTAAATATTGTAAGGATTAGCAAATGCAAAAAAAAGAGTTTTTGCTTAATGAGATGATTAAGCATTATATCAAGTGCCAAGAGCCTATCGGCTCGGAGACTCTAAAAGTCGCGCTTGGTGTAAATATCTCTTCTGCTACGATTCGCAATTATTTTAAGATTTTGGGGCAAGAGGGCGTAATCGTGCAAACCCATATCAGCTCTGGGCGAGTGCCGACAGCCTACGCGCTAAAAAACTATTGGCGCAATGTGCTTAGCCCCAAAGATTTAAACCCCACACTAGATTCTGCCAAGCTAGAATCTAGCTGTAAGTTTTTCGCGCTATCTTGCGTCATAAAGCCACACTTTAGTCAAAAGCTCTTAAAAGTCATTGAGCTAGAGGAAGCAGATACGCTACTACTTTGCTTTAGCAAAGATAGGGTTGCTATTCCGCTTGTGGCAAATATGTCGCGCTTTTGCAAGGAATTGCTTGGAATGTCTATTGAGGATATTATCAAAATCGCTAAGGAAGTCTGCGCTACTAGCTTATATAGTGCGCTTTGCAATCTGCAAAGCACGCCGAAGTTTTTTGGGCTAGAGTTTTTGGGCGAGCTATTTAGCACACAGCCACAAACCGCACTTGAAATCCTTAGTGGCGAGATGTTTTCCAAACTTGAAAATACTATGTTTTTCCCTGACAAAAGCGAATATATGGTGCTAGCACATAGTGCGACTTATACTAGAAATGGCGAGGATAGCCAAGCAAAAATGCTATGTGTAGGCAAAATCACGCAAGACTATGAGGGCTTTTATGAAGCACTAGAAGCAAGCGCGTGAGACAAGTAGAAATCACAAAAAAAGAATAAAAAGATTTATCCCAACACAAAGGAGTAAAAATGAGCCAAGATTCTATGCAATCTAGCGATTTGGATTCTACACTAGAATCTAAAAGCGCGGATTTTAGTGATTGCGCACAAGAGGAGCTAATAAACCAATCAAGTGTGCAATCACAAGAAGCACAAGAAACACAAGAAGCTAGAGAAACTGCAAAATCACAATCTAGCACAGATTTAGAAGATTCTAGTGCGGATTTAAGCCAAAGTGATTCTAGCGGGCAGGGCGACTCTAGCGACATAGACACGCTAAAGTCCCAACTAAGCGAATGGAAAGACAAATATGTTCGCGCTCACGCGGATTTTGAAAATGTCAAAAAACGACTAGAGCGGGATAAAAATCAAGCTATAGAATACGCCTATGAAAAAATTGCCAAAGACTTGCTCACTATCATAGATACGCTTGATAGGGCAAAAGAAGCGGCAAAAGAGCATAGTGCGATTTTGGAGGGAATCAATCTCACACAAGATAATCTTTTGAAAGCCTTGCAAAAGCACGGTATAGAGGAGATTAGCACAAGTGGCGAGTTTGACCCCAATTTGCACGAGTGCATTATGCAGGTGCAAAATGAGGGACTAAAAGATGGCGACATAGCCCAAGTTTTGCAAAAGGGCTATGTCTACAAAGAAAGGACTTTGCGACCAGCTATGGTAGCAATAGTCAAAAACTAAAAACCAACACACAAAAACCAACACAAAGGATAACAAATGGCAAAAGTAATTGGAATAGACTTAGGAACGACAAACTCCGCGATGGCGGTATATGAAGGCACAGAGGCAAAAATCATTGCCAACAAAGAGGGCAAAAACACCACTCCCTCCATCGTGGCATTCACAGATAAGGGCGAGATTCTCGTAGGCGAGCCAGCCAAAAGGCAAGCCGTTACCAATCCTCAAAAGACGATTTACTCCATTAAGCGCATTATGGGGCTTATGCTAAATGAGGATAAGGCAAAAGAAGCACAAAAGCGACTTCCGTATAAAATCGTGGATAGAAATGGCGCGTGTGCGGTAGAAATTGCGGATAAAACCTACACACCTCAAGAGATTAGCGCGAAGATTCTTATGAAAATCAAAGAGGACGCGGAAAGCTACTTGGGCGAGAGCGTGAGTGAGGCGGTTATCACCGTGCCAGCGTATTTCAACGATTCTCAACGCAAGGCCACCAAAGAAGCAGGCACGATAGCAGGGCTAAATGTGCTTAGAATCATAAACGAGCCTACTTCAGCCGCGCTTGCCTATGGGCTAGATAAAAAAGAGAGCGAAAAAATAATGGTGTATGACTTGGGTGGCGGGACATTTGATGTAACCGTGCTAGAAACGGGCGATAATGTCGTAGAAGTGCTTGCCACAGGCGGAGATGCGTTTTTGGGAGGCGATGACTTTGATAACCGCATAATCGATTGGGCGGCGGGTGAATTTAAAGATGAAAGCGGGATTGATATAAAAAGCGATGTAATGGCGTTGCAACGGCTAAAAGACGCCGCAGAAAATGCCAAAAAAGAGCTTAGCAGTGCGCAAGAAACTGAAATCAATTTACCATTTATCACTGCTGATGCAAGCGGTCCTAAGCACTTTGTCAAAAAGCTCACTAGAGCGAAGTTTGAAAGCCTTATTGATGATTTAATCGATGAGACAATCACTAAGATTGATTCTGTGATTAAAGATGCGGGGCTTAGCAAAGGCGATATTAGCGAAGTGGTAATGGTGGGCGGAAGCACGAGAATCCCAAAAGTCCAAGAGCGCGTAAAAGACTTCATCGGCAAAGAACTCAACAAATCTGTAAATCCCGATGAAGTCGTGGCTGTGGGCGCAGCGATACAAGGTGGTGTGCTAAAGGGCGATGTCAAAGATGTGCTTTTACTTGATGTAACGCCACTATCGCTTGGGATTGAGACGCTTGGTGGTGTGATGACGCGTGTAATCGATAGAGGTGCGACAATCCCCACCAAAAAAACCCAGACTTTCTCTACCGCAGAGGATAATCAGCCAGCCGTAACTATTCGCGTGCTTCAAGGCGAGCGCGAGCTAGCCAAAGACAATAAATTGCTAGGAAACTTCGACTTACAAGGAATCCCAGCTGCACCGCGTGGTGTGCCACAAATAGAGGTAACATTTGACATAGATGCAAATGGAATCTTAACCGTGAGCGCAAAAGACAAAGCAAGTGGCAAATCTCAAGAAGTCAAAATCACAGGCTCTAGCGGGCTAAGCGATAGCGAAATCGAAAAAATGGTAAAAGATGCCGAGCTACACAAAGAGGAGGACGCTAAGCGAAAAGGTGCGATAGAATCGCGCAATATGGCAGATTCGCTAGTCTATCAAACAGAAAAAACACTCCAAGAAATGAAAGACAAACTAGAAGCTAGCGATGTCGAAAAGATAAACTCTGCGCTCGAAGAGCTAAAAACCACGCTAAAAGATGAAAACGCCACAAAAGAGCAAATCGATGAAAAGGTAAAAACACTCACAGAAGCAAGCCACAAACTTGCCGAAGCTATGTATGCCAAAGACCAAAACGCGCAAGGTGGGGCAAATGCGGGCAACACAAGCGGTGGCAAAAAAGGCAAAGATGATGATGTCATAGATGCCGAAGTGGAGTAGGCTTAAAGCAGAGTAGGGGGGAAATCTAGGGGGAGATTTTTTGGAGGGGAAATTTAGAGGGAAGCCAAAAAATAGAGCCAACAAATATAGTGTAGAAGTGGAGAAAATGGAAGTGAGAGGAAACTAAACCACCTACACAAGCACGATAAAATCCACAGCAAAGAAATCATAATAAACACTGCTACGCGTTTATCTACAAAACATTTATCCGCAAATCCTCTATAAAAATCTACCACTTTTTTGCTTCAAGTGATAAAAGGCGATTCATAAGGAAACCAAAATGCAAGATTTAGAAAAACAAGATTTAATAAAAATAGAAGTGCTAAAGAGTGCCAAAAACATAGCGATTTTGGGGCTTAGCCCTGATGAGTGCAAAGCAAGTAATGCGGTGGCAAAATATTTATTAGCACAAGGCTACAATGTCATTCCTATCTACCCAAAGATTCCACCAAATGGCGAGATTTTGGGCAAAAAGGCTTATCCAAATTTACAAGAAGCATTTTGCCAAAATGCCAAAATTGACATTCTTAATATTTTTCGCAAAAGTGAAGCACTAGAAGAAATCGCACAAGAAATCATTACGCTAGAGAATAAACCAAAATGCGTGTGGGTGCAGCTAGGCTTAAGCAATGCGCGTGCAAAAGAGATTCTAACAAACGCAAAAATCATTTACGAGGAAAATAGCTGCATAAAGATAGAGCACAAGAGGCTACTTAGCTAAATCGCGACAATCCACTGCCATATCGACTTTTTTAATTGTCGTGTTGTTACCCATTTGCCATATTGTCTTGTCGCTCATTTTCTGTTGTCATATTTAAGCGACAGCAAAATATCTCAATGAATTATATGAGATTGCAAAAAGCATAGAAAAAGGCATAGATTTGCAAAATCTATTTGGAATCTTTCTTTTAGATACTTCAGGCTATGCCTTAAGTATGACAAAAAAACTAAAATTAAAAAAAATTGTAATTTGTCATATTGAGGTTTCACAAAAAACCGAAATATATCTACTTGATTTTGCATTGTTTGCAGAATCTTTTGAGATATTTTTTTAGATACTTCGGTTTGTGCCAAACCTAAGTATGACAAGCGGAGTTTGGTTGAGATACTTCGGGCTATGCTTAAGTATGACAAACTAATTTGGTTTGCTATTTCAAAATCCCCCTCCCTTAGAGTAAGTGTGTTTGACTTTTTAAAAGCCCCCTCCCTCTGCG